>DGHE01000131.1:0-2873 GCA_002392525.1 Bacteroidales bacterium UBA3856
GATTACAAACATAGGAACTTAAGCAGGATTTGCGGCGTATGATGCTTTTGTTCGTTACTGGGCGTTGTCTTCTTCGAGCGCTTTTTGATAGCATTCCCGGCAGAGGGGTTCGTAGATGTCTTTTTCACCTACGACCACCAGCTTCTTGGAATCGGAGAGGCGGTGGGAGTGGTTGGCCAGGGCGCCACAGCGTACGCAGATGGCATGTACTTTCTGGACGTCGTCTGCAATGGCCATGAGGGCGGGCATGGGGCCGAAGGGCTTTCCCATATAATCGGTGTCGAGGCCGGCGATAATGACGCGGACACCGCGATGGTTGGCCAGTTCCTGCACCACTTCAATGATGCTTTCGTCAAAGAACTGTGCCTCGTCAATACCTACAACCTGTACGTCGGGCTCTATCTGGAGCATGCGGGAAGGCGATTTGATGGGCGTGCAGGAAATGCTGTGGGAGTCGTGCGAGACTACGTCCAGGTCTGAGTAGCGCTTGTCGATGGTGGGTTTGAACGTGGCTATTTTCTGCTGGGCGAACTGGGCGCGTTTGAGCCTTCTGATGAGTTCTTCTGTCTTGCCGGAGAACATAGAGCCGCAAATCACTTCAATGCAGCCCGATTTTTTTGCATTTTCCAAAAACATTTCGCTAACTTTGTTAGGTAAAGTACAGGTTGTCTCTTGTAGCGCAAAGATACAAATATTATGGAGAATAATGAACGGGATTTCCTTCAGGAAGCCCAAAAAGAAATAGCCTTTCTGAAAGAGCGCATCGCCGCCCTGGAAGAGAAGCTGGCTGCTTGGGAGGTCCACGCGGCAGAAGTACCTCAAGAGGCTCCCGAGGTAGACTTTTCGGATGTGGAACTGGGCGTTACAGACGCCCTTCCGGAGCCGGCTCCTACTCCAGAACCGGTGGTGGAAGAGCCCGTTCTTGTTCTCGATGAGCCCAAAGCGCCTGAGCAGCCCGCACCGGCCGCCGTGGCACCATCGGCCAGCATCTCCAGCTATGCCTGGATGAAGGACAAGCCTGGCATCCTTGTAAAGAACATCCGCAGCGGCATATCCCTTCTGGACCGCGCCTTGTTCATCGGCACGCTGTTCAAGGAGGATTTCGCCCTCTACGACAGCACCATTGCGGCGCTCAACAATCTGGAAACGCTGGATGAAGCCGTGGCTTATATCCGGGAGCACTTCCCGGAATGGGAGATGGGTACCGATGTCGTGTACCGCTTCATGATGGCAGTCCGTAAAAAACTGGGTTAGTGGCCGGTAAACTTTATATCGTGCCCACACCGGTGGGTAATCTCGACGACATGACCCTTCGCGCCGTCAAGGTGCTGAAGGAGGCAGACCTTATCCTGGCCGAGGACACCCGCACGTCCTCGGTGCTCATGAAGCATTTTGACATTCACCGGCCTCTCCAGAGCCATCACAAGTTCAACGAGCACCAAACGGTGCAGCTGGTGAAGGAGCGCATCCTGGGCGGGCTCAACGTAGCGCTGGTCTCCGACGCCGGTACGCCCGGCATCTCCGATCCCGGCTTCCTGCTGGCCCGCACCTGCGCCGAAGAAGGTATTGAGGTTCAGACACTTCCTGGCGCCACTGCCTGCATTCCCGCCATCGTTTCCAGCGGGCTTCCCTGCGACCGGTTTGCCTTCGAAGGCTTCCTGCCGCAGAAAAAGGGACGTCAGACGCATTTGCTGGAGCTTGCGAAAGAAACCCGCACCATGGTATTTTACGAAAGCCCGTACCGGCTGGTAAAGACTCTGGAGCAGTTTATCGAATTCTTCGGGCCGGAGCGTCCCTGTTCCGTTGCCCGCGAAATATCCAAAGTTCACGAAGAACACAAACGCGGAACCCTGGCAGAAGTTGCTGCCTGGTTCTCCGAACACGAGCCGAAAGGCGAAATAGTCATTGTGGTGGGTGGGGCCCCGCCGGAAAAAACGCATAAGAAAAAGCGGTATGGCCCCCCAGAAGAAGGAGAAGAATAAACCCACAGCCAGTTTCACAACGGGCGCTATTGCCCTCGTATTTCTCATCATCGGTTTTGAAGCCGCCCTGTTTGTGCACAAGGCGGCCGTAACGAGGCTCGTCGCCAACCGGGACCAGCCCGATACGGTGTATGTGTATGTAGAGCCGGAGGCCGCAGAGGAGCGTGCTGCCCCGGCGGAGCAAAACAGCAGGCCGATGAGCACCTCCCCGAAGGAGGCCCGGACCGTCAGAAAAAACGCGTCACACAGCCCCGAGGCCGTTTCCGTGCGGGAAAAAGCCGCTCCCAGGCCGGTGGAGACCTTCCGCTTCAACCCCAACACCGTGAGCGTGGAAGACCTTCAGCGCCTGGGCTTCAGCGAGAAGCAGGCGCTCTCCATCGACAACTATCGGCAAAAAGGCGGACACTTCCGCCGCCCTTCGGACTTCGCCAGAAGTTACGTGGTGGCCGATTCCGTCTTCGCGCGTCTGGAACCGTTTATCGACATTCCACGCATCGACATCAACATGGCCGATAGTACCACGCTCCTGACCCTTCCCGGCATCGGCCCTTTCTTCGCCGGAAAAATGGTGCAGTACCGCACGCAGCTGGGCGGCTATTCCACGGTGGAGCAGCTCCTGGAAATCTGGCACTTCGACGAGGAGAAGCTTTCCGGAATGCGGGACCTCATCACCTGCTCCGAGGCCCCGGCCTTTACACTCTGGACCCTGCCCGAGCCCGAACTCGCCCGCCACCCGCACCTCTCCCGCTCCGAAGCCCACGGCATTGTGCTCTTCCGGCAGCACCATCGGCCCGACGAATGCACGCTGGACGGTCTTCACGCCGCCGGCATCCTCTCCGACGAGCATTATCGCCGCCTTTCGCTGTGCCGCATCGCTCCTGCCCCGGCCCA
>DGHE01000131.1:2951-5012 GCA_002392525.1 Bacteroidales bacterium UBA3856
CTGACGAACAAAAGCAGGATACGGCCCAAATCACGCTTAAGATCATCACGCCTGACAAGCAAAAGGCAGGCGTGACGAACAAAAAGGCGGGGATGAAGGCAGGGACGTTAATGAATGCCGTAATCCTTGGAGCGGATGGCCTGGATGATGGTGAGTTCGGACAGGTAGAGTGCCTGTGCCATCATACGCGTGTCAAGGCGCATGGTTTCATACAGCCGCACGGCCACACGGCACTTTTCTTCGGGCGAGAGCGACTTGAAGAGCCGTCCGGGGTAGGAAGCACGTAGTTCGGTATTCACGATATCGCGAATCTCGCTTTGTGAAAACTCCACTTCTTCGCCCAGGGTCCGGGCAATCTTTACGGCCGACTCGTACTCTTTCACCAGACGGGTATGGTACTCCTTCGGCGATCCAAACAGCTCCTCCACCTTCCCGGCATCGATAAAGTTACAGGGCAGGACACCCAGGTCGGGGTGAATGAGCCAGTCGGGAGGTAACGTTTCACGGGAGCCGGTAATGGTTCTCACCTGCATGGTTTGCAGGGAAGACACCTTTACGCCACCCAGCGCTCTGGCTAATTCATTGAAATACAGATAGCTGCTTCCCCACCTGTGACCACCGGGAGAACAATATCCTTTTTCATAAGGGTTCCTCACCACATACAGAATCTCTGCCATGAGAGCGTTTTTATCCGGCAGGGGTTTGAGGACACAACCGTAGTCTTCCGGCAGCGGGGCCCGTCCTTTTTTCATGAGCTGCTCCGAAAAACGCCGCTTCAGGTAGGAAAAAACTTTCATGCACTGCTCTCCAGTGCCGTTAAGAACAAAATGACCATGATTGGGCATGAGCTCAAAAGCATAGAACTTCACGTCAAACTTAAGCGACGCCAGCGCAACGCCGGCCATGCCCATGCGGTAGTCACTCTCATCGTAGAACAGCCATCGGCCTTCCAATCGGTCCAGGCACAGATGGTAATCGCCCTTTGGCAGAGCGTTGTACTCTTCTCTCGTAATTCTATTCATAATTTTTAGCTATTAACTCCGTCCCCATGTACGAACAAAAGCAGGATTTGCCGTAAATCACGCTTAAGATCGTCATCACTGACGAACAAAAGCAGGATTCGCCGCAAATCCTGCTTAAGATCGACACGGCGTCGCGCACGCAAGTGTGCGAGCACGCAAAAGAGGAGAATAGCCACGTTCAGAAAAACGTGGCTATAGTCATATTAGAATAGAAGTGTTAGTCCTGAACGGTGGCGAGCGCCTCGCGGATCTTGGCTTCGATTTCCTCGGCCAGTTCCACGTTGTCCAGCATAAGCTGCTTGGTGGCCTCACGGCCCTGCGCCAGCTTGCTTTCACCGTAGCTGAACCAGGAACCGGACTTGGAGATGATGCCCAGCTCTACGCCCAGGTCTACGATTTCACCGCTGCGGGAAATGCCTTCACCGAAGACGATATCGAACTCGGCCTTCTTGAAAGGCGGTGCCATCTTGTTCTTGACCACCTTTACCTTGACGCGGTTACCCAGAGCCTCATCGCCGTCCTTGATCTGGGTGGTGCGGCGGATATCGAGGCGCACGGATGCATAGAACTTAAGGGCGTTACCACCCGTAGTGGTTTCAGGGTTGCCGAACATGACGCCAATCTTCTCACGCAACTGGTTGATGAAGATGCAGCAGGTGCCCGTCTTGGAGATGTTGGCCGTAAGCTTACGGAGTGCCTGGGACATAAGGCGGGCCTGAAGTCCCACTTTGTTGTCTCCCATTTCGCCTTCAATCTCGGCGCGGGGCGTAAGAGCGGCCACGGAGTCAATGACTACAATGTCCAGGGCGCCGCTGCGGATGAGGTTGTCGGCAATTTCGAGCGCCTGCTCGCCATTGTCGGGCTGGGAAATGAGAAGCGTGTCCAGGTCTACTCCGAGGGCTTTTGCATAGGTACGGTCAAAGGCGTGCTCGGCGTCGATGATGGCTGCGATGCCGCCATTTTTCTGGGCCTGGGCAATGGCGTGGATAGCCAGCGTGGTTTTACCGGAGCTCTCCGGTCCGTAGATCTCGATGATGCG
>DGHE01000052.1:0-2250 GCA_002392525.1 Bacteroidales bacterium UBA3856
GTTTACGATCTTAAGCAGGATTTGCGGCGAATGTCGCTTAAGATCGTATTCACTGACGAACAAAAGCGGGATATGGCCTTAATCTCGCTTTAGATCGTATGGGCCAACGCCCACGCGCAATTTAACATTATTCGCGGAACAGGTCGCGGGAGGGGAGCTGCGAGGAAAAGCGCCCGCGGAGGTTCTTGAACAGGGCGGCGGTGTTTCGCGTGAAGCGCGAGCCGCGCCAGGCGCTGGTGTTGGTGACCATGATCCAGCATTCGCCGTCGGGGTACACTTTGATAAGGGCCGATGTCCCCGAGAACGAGCCGGTGCGCGTCCATTCACCATCCGGCTTGCAGTCTACCCAGCCCAGGCCGTAGGTGTTCTCGTCAAAGTAGTGGGTCATCTGCTCGATGGAGAAGGGCTCCAGAATGTCCGGAACGGGGCCATGACCGTCAATACTGCAGACCAGGCGGGCCAGCTCCGGAACGGAACCAATCCAGCCGCCGGCACCGTACAGGCCGGAAATGAAATTCCCGCCATAGCACTTCTCCACGGAGGCAAACTGCTGGTCGAACGAAGGGCCGGGCTCCGCGTCGGGGTGCATGTAGTAGCGGGTTTCTCCAGGAAGGCGGTCCTTGAGGTAGTCTCCGCCCAGCGAAAAGTGCCTGCAGCCGGCCGGACCAAAGACTTCTTTCTGCATGAACTCCTCATAGGGCATGCCCGAAGCCTTTTCAATCACCAGCGACAGCAGAAGGTACCCGAAGTTGGAATACTCCTGATAGCTGCCGGGCTCGAAGGCCAGGCGCCGGGCAACCTCCTTCCGTACCAGAAAATCCGTGGACGGCGGCTCCGAGAGCCCGTGCTGCTGCATGAACCGCGCCGTGTTGAACATGACGTCTCCGCCGCGCGAAGAAAACCCGCCCTGGTGGCGAAGCAGGTGCTCCACGGTGATTTCGTAGAAGCGGTCGTCCTTTATATAGGGGTCGTATTCGTTCAGGATGCCGTAAGGCCCGAAGACCGGCGTTCCCAGGAACACCTTGCCTTCTTCCTGCAGCCGCATGATCCCTACGGCCGTGAGCAGTTTGGAGACGGAGGCCAGACGGAGGCGCACGTCGGGATGCATCCGCGTGGAAGCATCGGCCCATCCATACCCCCTCGCGTAGAGGAGGGAGTCGTTGCGCACGATGGCGAGCGACGCGCCGTGCAGCCCCCAGAAATTGAGGAAACTGTCAATGGCGTTGTCCATGCGGGGAAGCTCCGAGAGCTCGTTGGGAAGGCTGCCGCCAAGGTCTTCCTTCCACGGGATGGGCACTTCCTCCGGGAGTGGAGCGACATCGGCCCGCTCGATTCCGCGCACAAGGAAAACGGCCGCCAGAAAGAGGGCGGCTGCAATGGTTATGAATCTGAGCGACCTCACTTGATGAGACCGGCTCTGCGACCGAAGTCGATGATGTAGTCGGCCGTACCGTCAATGCCCAGCACCGAGCTGTCTATGCACAGATGGTAGTTGGCGGCCTGCCCCCAGGCGCCGAACGTGTAGTAGTTGTAGTACGTCTCGCGGGTGCGGTCTTTCTTGCGCATGAGTTTCTCGGCCTCGTCTTCGGTGAGGTTTTCCTCCTTCATGAGGCGCTGGATGCGGTATTCCTCGGGAGCGCACACAAAGACATTGAGGCACTTGCGCTCCCGCAGGATGTAGTCTGCGCATCGGCCGATGATGACGGCGTCTCCTTTGTCGGCGATGCCGCGGATGACCTCGCTCTGGATGTTGAACATGACGTCGTCGTTCACAATCCCGCTGTCCATGTAGCTGTTGAGGCGGTTGGAGGCGAAGAAGCTGCTCACGGAGAACAGGCTGCGCTTCTCCTCACCGGCGAAGAGGCTCTTGGAATAGCCGCTTTCCTCCGCCACCTTGGAGATGAGGGCGTTGTCGTAGAAGGGGATGCCCAGCTTTTGGCCGATGGCCTGGCCCACGTAGCCGCCGCCACTGCCGAACGAACGGCCGATATTGATGAGTGTATTCATAAGCGTTTAGATCTGACTTCCCAAAATGGTAGGATCGTCCCCGTCCTTCAGTTTACCCAGCTTTACAAGGAGTCCCCAGGCCATGATGCCCGTGATGATGGCCGATGTGATGTCGGAGACAGGAAAGCTGTACCATACGCCGTCCTCGGATTCCAGGAAAGCCGGAAGCAGGTAAATGCAGGGGAGGAGGAACAGGAGTTGCCGGGACAGGGACAGGAAGACAGACTTCTTGACCATGCCCAG
>DGHE01000052.1:2365-5537 GCA_002392525.1 Bacteroidales bacterium UBA3856
TGGAGGCCTCTGGCGGCCTTTTCCATGAGAACGGGGTCTTCGGTGAAAATGTTCGCGGCGGGCACGGCCAGGAACTCGGAGACCACCCAGCCCAAGGTGGTGACCAGCGTAGCCCACAGGGCTGTCTTGATATACACCTCGCGTACGCGGGCATACTGTCGGGCGCCGAAGTTGTAGCCGGCAATGGGCTGCATGCCCTGGTTGAAGCCCATCACAATCATGACGAAGAGGAACGTAAGGCGGTTCACGATGCCGTAGGCGCCGATAGCCAGGTCTCCGCCCCACTTGACCAACTGCTGGTTGATGAACAGCACCACGATGCAGCTGGCCAGGTTCATCAGGAAAGGTCCCATGCCGATGGCCAGGGAGTCCTTGGCAATTTTCCAGTCTACGTGGAACAGCTTCAGGGACAGGGGCAGATGCAGGAAACGCTCCTGGTTGAAGAAGTACCGCAGCGTGTACGCAAGCGACATGAGCTGGCACAGGACGGTGGCCAGGGCCGCTCCCTTGATGCCCATGTCCAGCACAAAGATGAAGATGGGGTCCAGGATGGCGTTGGAAATTACGGTGAACAGCGTAAGTCCCATGGCTAGCTTTGGATTGCCGGACGATCGCACCACGGAATTGAGGCCGAAGTACAGGTGCGTGACCATGTTGCCCAGGGCGATGATGACCATGTAGTCCCGGGCAAAGGGGAGGGTGGCGTCCGACGCCCCGAAAAAGCGGAGGATGGGATCCATCCACAGGAGCGTCACCAGCGTGAAGGCAAGGCCCGTGAGGATGTTGAGGGTGACCTCGTTGGAGAGCACTTTGCCGGCTACCTTGTAGTTTTTCTGGCCCAGGAGCACGGAAATCATGGTGGCGGCGCCCACGCCCACCAGCGTACCGAATGCGGTGGAGATGTTCATGAGCGGGAAAGTGATGGCGAGGCCGGCAATGGACAGGGAACCTACATCGGGGATGTGGCCGATGTAAATGCTGTCTACCATATTATACAGCGAAGACGCCGTCATGGCGATGATGCCAGGGACGGCGTATTGCCGGATGAGTGCGCCGATGGGCTTGGTGCCCAGCTCTGTGGGAACGGAAGTATGGCTCATTTACTCGACGATTTCCAGTTCGAACCACAGCGAGGCATAGCCGGGAATGGAGCTGCCGCTGCCGGAGGAAGAGTAACCGTGCGAGGACGTGAACAGGGCATTCGCCTTCTGACCCTTCCAGTGCATGAGATAGAGGGCGCCCTTGAAACCGTTGATAAGGGAAGAACTGCCGCCCATGGTGATGTCGCTGTACGTGTTGGCGAGGCTTACGCTCTGGGGCTCGTAGGTGCGGCTGGCATTGTAGATGCCGGCATCCTTGGCCACTTTCTCGAGGGTGGTGTCAAACACGGTTCCGTCCAGGAGACGTCCGGTGTAATTGATCTTGATGGTAGCGCCGGTCTGCAGTGCGTCTTCCTCCTTGAACGAGGAAACGTCGCTGGAGAACCAGAACGTGCCGTCGGGCTCCTGGTCCTGGACGTAGGACACATTGTCCGCATCGCTGAAGTTGTTGTGGACGAACGTGCTCAACTGGGTCTTGGCGGTCACCTCCGGGTCCGGTGTGAAACTCTCCAGGGTAATCTCATAGATAAGGTGCGTGCTGCTGGTGCATGCGTCCAGATATTCCTTCTGGGTGGCGTACCGGCTGGTGGTAAGCATCCAGGCGGGGATGACAGCCTTGCGGGTGCCGCCAATGCGCATGCCGTCCACGAGGGCGTCCAGGCCGGCATAGCTGTAGTTTTCTCCGAGCAGCTGATACTTGGGACCATAGTAGTTGCCCTTCACGTAGGTGCCCAGCTGCTTGGACAGCGTTTCGTCGGTGGTGGAAGAAACTGCTCCCGAGAGGGTGCGGATGGTGCTCCTTACATACACATAAGGGGCCTCGCTGGTCCATTCCAGGCCGTTTCCGGGCGTTTCGCTCAGAAGGTACAGACCATCCTTGGTGGGGCCAATCCCGGGATGGTACTTTTCCATCCACAGTTTGATGTACTCCTGGGCATCCTGTCCCGTAGTGGATGCCTGGTTTTTGGCGCAGGCACCTGCAAGGAGGCAGGCCGCAGCCGTAAAGAGAATCAGTTTTCTATTCATTGGGTAAAATTTCATCAATCAAAATGTAATAGACCAGGGCGCTTAATGCAGGAATCGTGCCCCGCTCTTTTTTTCTGTAACCATATTTCCCGGTAAAGAGGATATATCCCTCGTCCTGGGGCTGTACACCCACGAGGCCGTCGGCCAGGCCGGGGACGAGCGAACCATCCAGGGTAATGGTATCCAGCTGGAAGCGGCTCTCGTCGGAGGTGTCCCACTTGGCCTGCGCAGCCAGTTCCTTGAAGTTGGTGGCGACGAGGTTGGATGTGGAGAGGCTGGCCGATGTGAGCGTGAAGCACCCGTAGTAAAGCGATACCCGCTGCCCCCAGGCCAGGGAGTCCCGCGTAGGATCCAGGGTGTCGTGCATGGTGAGCCGATAGGCTCCGCCGTTGCGCGTAAGCGTGGCCGTGTTGTCCTTTCCCATCTGGGTGCTCACGAAACTCTCGATATAGCTTGCCTGCTTGTCATAGGTGGCCTGTTCCTGCTTGGCACAGCCGGCGCTGACAAAGAGCGCAAGGACCGGTATGATGGTACGTGTTCTCATTTGAGGTAGTCTTTAAGGACGTTTTCCAGGTACGAGGGGGCGGCATCGGCCGATGGAATGTCTTCTCCGATGCGGATTTTTCCGCCTGCCGCGTTTTCGTGCCCGCCGCCGTGGAAATAGCGCTGCGTGAGCTGCTGGGCGCTGGTCCCCTTCTTGGAACGGACGCTCACGCGGAAATGGTCTCCGTCCTCCTTGAGGAGTACGCTCAGATGCACTTTCTCGATGGTAAGCGGCACGTTGACAAGGCCCTCCGATTCTCCGTCGCGCATGTCAAAGCGCTCCTGAATGTCCCTTGTGAGGACCATGTAGGCCGTGCCGTTGTCAAGGATGTGAAGCTCATCGCTCTGCATGTAGCCCATGAGCCGCACGCGGTTCTCGCGGTAGCTTTGATAAATCTTGCCGATGAGCGCATCCCGGTCCACCCCGGCCGCAATGAGCTCCGACGCCATCTGGAACGTAGACGGAAACACGGAATTCGCAAAGTTGTTGGTGTCCGTGGTCA
>DGHE01000076.1:0-660 GCA_002392525.1 Bacteroidales bacterium UBA3856
GGCCTCACCAAGTGGAACGGCTGGGAGTACTACTACTGGTCCGGTTACCGCAACAAGTACAAGACCACCCTGGACATGGACATGACCATCACCCAGCGCCTGGACTTCCTTACGCAGGGCCTGAGCGTTTCCGTGAAGGGCAGCTATGACACCGACATGGCCATTACCAAGAAGCGTCAGGGCAGCGGCGGTTATCACCAGACCATCGAGTACCAGTCCTGGGCCGACAACAGCGGCCTTTCCATGAGCGACCCCGCCTTTGACCGCACCTATCTGCCGGTCATCAGCGGCTCCGAGCCTACCCTGAGCTACAGCGAGTCCACCGACGACGACAAGAGCTGGTATATTGAGGCCCGCGTAGACTATAACCGCAAGTTTGCGGGCAAGCACCAGGTTACCGGCCTGCTCCTGTACAACCAGAGCCGCGACTACTATCCCAGCAAATACAGCTGGCTGCCTTACGGCTACGTGGGCTGGGTGGCCCGTGCGACATACGGTTACAAGGATAAGTATCTGGTGGACGTGAGCGCCGGTTACAACGGTTCCGAGAACTTCGCCCCCGGTAAGACCCGTTACGGTCTGTTCCCTTCCGCTTCCATCGGCTGGGTGATTTCCGAGGAGAATTTCATGAAGAAAGTTCCGTGGGTGGACTTCCTCAAG
>DGHE01000076.1:751-8683 GCA_002392525.1 Bacteroidales bacterium UBA3856
GTAGGTAACGACCAGGGCAACTCCGTCCGTTTCATGTACATGGACGGCGTGTGGAACGAGGCCGGCTCCTACTACTTCGGAACGGGCAAGAGCGACGGCGTTCCCCGTTATGAGCTGGGAACTCCGGGTAACCCGGGTGTTACCTGGGAAACCGCTCTCAAGAGCAACATCGGCCTGGACTTCGACCTGTTCAACTATCGCCTGCACTTCAGCGGAGATATCTTCCAGGAGCACCGTACCGGTATCCTCATCTCCCCGAAGTCCCTGCCTTCCATCATTGCCACCAGCCTCCCGAACATGAACCTGGGTATCGTGGACAATAAAGGCTTTGAGATGGAGCTGGGCTGGAAAGACCATGTGGGCAACTTCACCTACGACATCAGCGCCAACGTCACCTATGCCCGTAACAAGATTGTTTTCGAGGACGAGGTGGAACCCGAATTCGAGTACCAGCGGGAGACCGGCGGATCTACCGGCCGCTACATGCTGTACCAGTTCGAGCGCCTGTACCAGAAGAGCGATTTTTACCGGGATGCCGACGGCGTCCTTCGCCTGAACCCGAACCTGCCGCAGCCTTCCAATGCCGTATATCCCGGCGACTGTATGTACAAGGACCTGAGCGGTGACGGTATCATCGACGGCCGCGACCGCATGTACGACGGCTATCCCAACCGTCCGGAGTACGTGTTCGGTTCCAACTGGCGCTTCGGCTACAAGGGCTTCAACCTGCAGCTCAACTGGATTGCCGCCACCAACGTGAGCCGTGTATGGAATGCCGACTACCGCATCCCGTTCACCAACTCCGGTCACCGCGGCCTCCTCAGCTACTTTGCCGACGGCTGCTGGATTGACAACGACAACCCCTGGGCCCCCGGCCGTGAGGACGGTTACCTGCCGCGCTTCACCAAGACCAACTACCCCTGGAACTCCATGGATTCCACCCTCTGGACCGTGGACGCTTCCTACATCCGCCTCAAGAGCGCCAGCTTTGGCTATACCTTCTCCAAGAACAAGGTGTTCTCGAAGCTTGGCATCAGCAGCCTGGGCCTCATGTTCACGGGTTACAACCTCCTCACCTTCTCCAAGATGAAGCTGCAGGATCCCGAGGCCAAGTCCAGCTCATCCAGCGGTAACTACCCGCTGGTGAAGACCTATAACCTGGCCATCAACATCACTTTCTAAATCAGGCGTCCTATGAAAAAGTATATCCAAATTCTTGCTATCGCCCTTGTGGGCGCAGGAGCGATTGCCTGTGAAAGCCTCAAGCTGGGAGACGCCGGCCTTTCCAGGGCCCCCGAGACTTCCGGCGCCAACCTGGACACCCTGTTCGCTACGCTCACGGATGCCGACAAGGTGCTCACATCGGCCTACTATAATCTTCCGTACGGTCTGGTGTCGGACTTCGATTCCAAGATGGGAAGCGACTTCCTGGAGTCCATCACCGACCACTTCATTTCCAATAAGCACTCTGACAGCGACGGTCCCAACAACCTCTACTACTCCGGCGGCCTCAGCGCCAACCTTACCGGTTCCTATGCCGGCGGCGAGAACTACCGCTTCGGCTCCGAGAAGGACTACACCGCCATCCGCTATGCCTGGCTGTTCCTGGAGAACGCAGACCGCATTCCGGACGCAGACCCTGTCCTCCTGGCCCGCAAGAAGGCCGAGGCCAAGGTGTGCATGGCCATCGCCTATGCCAACATGCTGCGCTATGTGGGCGGCGTTCCCATCCTGGACCACGCCGTAAGGACCGACGAAGAGATGAAATATCCCCGCGCTACGTTTGCGGAGACGGTAGATTTCATCGTGCGTCTGTGCGACGAGGCTGCACCCAGCCTTCCCTGGACGGTTCCCGCTACCGAGAACGGCCGCATGACCCGCGCCGCCGCCCTGGGCCTCAAACTGCGTGTGCTGTGCTTTGCCGCTTCCCCCACCTTCAACTCGGACACCAAATGGCATCCGCAGGCCGATGAGTATACCTGCTATGGAAACTACAGCGCCGCCCGCTGGCAAGCCGCCAAGGCCGCTGCCGACGATTTCATGAGAGAGCAGCTCTCCAACGGCGGTTACGCCCTGGAGCAGGCTACCATCGCAGACCCCATGAAGGGCATCCAGCCCCGCGACTACCGTCTGGCCTACCGCAAGGCCTACAGCGACCGCGCATCGGCCGAATCCATCATCTCCATCCGCAAGTCTAACAGCACCAGCTACCACGACAAGCACTTCGAGATTCAGGGTTCCTACGGCAGCGGCTGTTCCCTGAACTGGGTGAACAAGTTCCCCTGGGCCAACGGCGAGCCTTTCCCCGAGGACTTTGACTGGGAGAACAAGGGCAACTGGCCCGACCAGCCCTTCTTCCGTCCGGATCCGCTGGGCACCCTCAAGGTGGGTAACGCCACTTTCACCGAGACCCGCGACCCCCGTCTGTATGAGAACGTGGGCGTGCCTGGTGATATCTGGAGAGACGGTACCGTGGGCCGTGCCTACGACAACCACAAATACCATCAGGACGGCTGCCCCGGCTTCCTCATGATGAAGTTTGTGATGCAGCAGTCGAGCGACCGTTCCAATCCTCCGCACTGGTGCATGATGCGCTTCGCAGAAGTGCTCCTCAATGCAGCCGAGGCTTACAACGAAGCCGATGGCGGTCCCTCCGACAAGGCCTACTCCTATGTGAACGCCGTGCGTAACCGCGTGGGGCTCCCGAACCTGCCCGAAGGCCTCTCGAAGGAAGAGTTCCGCGAGGCCCTCATCCTGGAGCGCGAACTGGAGTTCGGCTTTGAGGAAGTGCGCTGGTTCGACATGGTGCGCTGGGGGCTCAAGGAAGCCTTCACCACGCCCCTGAAGGGCCTCACCTCCATCGGCGACAAAAACAGCGAGGCCACCGTCTTCCGCTTTGCCGTGAAGGACGCCTACCCGCCCCGCAAGTGGTACACCGAATTCGATACCAAGTGGTATCTTGCTCCCATCCCTTCCGTTGAAATCCAAAAGAACTACGGGATGACGCAGAATCCGGGTTGGAAATAATCTAAAATGTACCCGAAGATGAAAAGATTGTTTACATATATCATCCTTCCGCTTCTTCTTGCAGGCGCCACGGCTTCCGCGCAGGAGAAGTCCATGCTGGACTCCATCTCACTGGGCAATGCATTCCACCTGAGTGCCAACGTGAACCCGGTCGCCGGCAGCAGCCTCTTTGAAAAGAGCCCCGAAGCGGACATATCGAATGCCCTTTACGGGCAGCTCCCGGGCCTTCTGGTGAAGACGGGCTCCAGTACCTACGACTCCAACCAGTCCAAGCTCAAGCTTTCCCTGCGCCTGAACGGCCACAGCCCGCTGGTGCTGGTAGACGGCCTGCCCCGTGACGTGGAAGACCTTACCGGAGTGGAAATTGACAAGATCACTGTCCTCAAGGACGCCGCCGCCGCTGCGCTCTATGGTGTGAAAGGCGGTAACGGCGTAATCATGATTACCACGAGACGCGGCAGCGACTCCCGGCTCAAGGTGAGCGCCAAGTACCAGTACGGCCTGCAGAAGATGTTCCGCGCACCGGATTTCGCCGATGCCTACACCTACGGCTTCATGATGAACGAAGCCCGCAGCCTGGACGGCCTTCCGGCCAAGTACTCCGACGCCGAGCTCCTGGCCCTCTACAGCGGGCAGTACCCGTACGCCTATCCCAACGTAAACTGGTGGGGAGAAGTCTTCCGTAACCACGGAGACAACCACCACGCCCAGTTCACCTTCGAAGGCGGCAACCGCAACTTCCGCTACTTCGCGGCCCTCGACTACCTCAAGGAAGACTTCCTGTATAAGAAAGCAAACTCCGACGACCGCTACAACGGCAACCACTACGACAACCGCCTGGGTATCCGCGCCAACGTGGACGTGAACATCACCCGTTCCACTTCCATGAAGATTGGCGTGATGGCCCGCCTCAGCGAGTTCAACAAGGGAAACTACAGCGGACGCCTGGAGAAAGTGCTCTACGGCCTCCCCGCAGCGGCGTTCCCCGTGAAGCAGGCCGATGGTACCTACGGCGGAAGCTCCCTGTATCCCGGCACCAGCTACAACCCGGTGGCCATGCTGCAGGAGAGCGGCCAGAAGCAGTACTCCCAGACCAAGGTGCTGGCCGATGCCCTCCTGCGCCAGGACCTCGGCGCCCTTCTGCCCGGCCTGTCGGCCGACGTCCAGGTGGGCTTTGACTACATCGGCCGTCTGTCCGAAGATGCCACCAAGGAGTTCCGTTACTCCGAGCTGGTGAGCACCGTCGCCGCGCAGGGAGACCGCAGCTACATCCTCAGCGAGCAGCTCTACTACGGCAAGAATTCCAAGACCGTGGAGTTCAGCCACTGGTTCTCTTCCCTGCAGATGAAGTTCGAACTGCAGGGCCGCGTCAACTGGGGCGGAAGCTTTGGCAAGAACCACGTGGAGGCCCATGCCGCCTACCGCCAGCGCTCCTGGATCCTCAGCGGCCAGAACAACTCCTCCAAGACGCAGGAAATCCTGGCTACGGCCAGCTACAACTGGGATAACCGCTACTTCGCCGACGTCGTCCTCAACTACTCCGGCAGCGCCTACATGCCCAAAGGACACCGCTTCCACTTCTATCCGGCCGTGAGCCTCGCAGCCGTCATCCTTCCCGGAGACCCCTACATCAAGGCTTATGCATCGGCCGGTATGAGCGGCAGCGACGGTGACCTGGAGCACGAGCTCTGGAGAGAGAACTACGTGAGCGGCAACAGCTACTACTTCGGCGGCAACGGCGGTACCAGCTACAGCGGCCGCAAGGAAGGCGACATGCCTGCCGTCACCCTGGCTCCCGAGCTTTCGAAGAAAGTGACCCTGGGTGTGGACACCAAGTTCTTCGCAGGCCGCCTGGGCCTCAGTGCCAGCGCATTCCTGGAAAACCGCAGCAACATCCTCATCTCCCCGTCCAACATCTCGGGCGTCATCGGTATCGGTGTGAACGACCAGAGCCTGGGCGAGCAGAGCTACAAGGGTGTGGATGTGACTTTGAACTGGAACAACCGGCACGAAGACTTTGAATACGGCCTGTATGCCAACGGCAGCTGGCTGTTTACCAAGGTCATCAACGACGGCCAGGCCTACCAGCTCTACGACTACCTGTACCGCAAGGGCAATCCCGTGGGACAGAAGTACGGCCTGGAGGTGATCGGCATCTTCCAGAACCAGGTGGAAATCAACAACAGCCCCCGCCAGAGCTTTGGCGAGGTGCGCCCCGGAGACCTCAAGTACCGTGACCAGAATGGTGACGGCGTCATTGACAACCAGGACCAGGTGAAGATGTTCGGAACCTCCACGCCCATCATGCAGTTCGGTTTTGGCCTCAATGCCTCCTGGAGGGGCTTCAAGGTCTATGCCGACTTCCAGGGCGTGACGGGTGTAACCGTGAGCCTCCTCGACAGCCCGCTGTACCAGCCGCTGGTGGGGAACGGAACCATTTCCAATACCTTCCTCAGCCGTGAAATCACCTGGGCGCCCGGACGTGAAGCCTACGCCACCATGCCCCGCCTCACCACCCAGGAGAACAACAACAACTACCGCAGCAACTCCCTGTGGTATCGCGACGGCTCCTTCATCAAACTGCGGAATTTGGGTATTTCCTACACCATTCCCCGCAAGGCGCTCAAGATTTGCGACGCCACCGTCTCCGTTACCGGAACCAACCTGTTCAGCCTGGACAACATCGGCTTCGCCGACCCTGAGCAGATGGGGGCCTACTATCCCTCTACCCGCGTTTACTGGGTAGGTGTCAAGTTCAACTTCTAAACCGGGATGAGAATATGAAAAAGCTTGTTTACATACTGAGTGCTTTCATTCTGGCAGCTTCCTGCAACGTGCTGGACTTTGACGAGTCCTCCAGCCAGTACTCCCGGGATGATATGTACAAAACCTACAGCAATATCCAGAAGATGCTCACCAACATCTATGGATACATGCCCAACAAGGATATCGCCGATGTTTCCAGCGCCCTCCGCGACTGCGGCTCCGACGATGCGGAATATGCCGACCCCGATGCCTCCGTGCAGCGTTTCACCAACGGCAACTGGAGTCCCATCCAGACCGTGGACGACAAGTGGAGCCTCTACTATGGCATCCGCAGCGCCAACGAGTTCCTGGAGTCCATCGAAACCGTAGACCTCTCCATGTACCAGTACGACACCAAGTACCAGCGCTGGCTGGAGCACCTGGCGTACTACCCGTACGAGGCCAGAGTCCTTCGCGCCTATTACTTCTTTGAACTGGCCCGCCGTTATGGGGACATTGCCATGCCGCTTACCATGCTCACGGCAGAGGAAGCCAACGCCATTGAGAAGACTCCCTTTGACGAAGTCATCGCTTTCATCGTGAGTGAGTGCGATGCATGCGCTCCCAACCTGCCTGCCACCTACGTGGGCCTGCTGGACGACGAAATCGGCCGCGTGACCAACGGCTTCGCCCTGGCCGTGAAAGCCAAGGCGCTCCTCTATGCCGCCTCCCCGCTGCATAATCCTAGTGGCGACAAGGCCAAGTGGAAGAAAGCCGCCGAGGCCGCCAAGGCTATCATCGACCTGAACCAGTACAAACTGGACAAGGCCGAGAAAGCCAATAACTACCTCTCCCAGGAGGTTATTTTCGCCATTTCCCGCAGTGAGAGCCAGAGCTTTGAGAAGAACAACTTCCCGGTCCGCTTCACCGAGGGCCAGCGCACCTCCATGGCCGGCACTTTCCCCACCCAGAACCTGGTGGACGCCTTCGAGACCAAGGGCGGTTACGACATCACCCTTGCGGCCGACGGCTGGCACACCTCCGACCCCGCTTTCGACATCACGAAGCCCTATGAGAACCGGGATCCCCGTTTTGCACGCGCGGTCCTCGCCAACGGCATGTCCTTCAAGGGCTCTGCCATCGAAACCTTCGTGGGCGGCAAGGACTACAGTGCCACCCGCTCCGAACTGGGTACCCCTACCGGTTACTACCTGCGCCGATACATCCAGGAAAGCACCAGCTTTACCCCGGAGGCATCGGTGACCAACAAGCATCAGTGGATTGTTTACCGTTACGCCGAGGCTCTCCTGAGCTACGCCGAGGCCGTGAACGAGTACCTGGGCAGCCCTTCCGCTACCGACGGTACCTTCACCCTGAGCGCGCTGGATGCCATCAACCAGGTGCGCGCCAATGCCGATATGCCCGACGTTGAGGCCACCACGCAGGCCGCTTTCCGTGACGCCGTGCGCCGTGAGTGGAGAGTGGAATTCGCCTTCGAAGACCACCGCTTCTGGGATGTACGCCGCTGGAAAATCGGCCAGAATGTGATGAACCAGATCGACGGTGTGGAAATCGTCAAGAACGGTTCCAACCTTTCCTACAGCCGAAAGATGGTGGAAGCCCGCACCTGGTCCGAGAAGATGAACCTGTATCCCATCCCGCAGGCCGAGACCTTCAACAATCCCAACCTTACCCAGAATACCGGATGGAACTAACCCATGATTAAAAACAACAGCCATATGAAAACCCTTACAAGAATATTTGCCGGTTTGGCTTTGCTCGGTGCAGCAGCATCCTGCCAGCTGTACGAGATTGATACGCAGATGACCCCCGAAAAGGCGGCTGCTTCCATCCGGATGGAGTGCAGCGCCGTGGATGTCTATAATCTTCCGGCCCAGAGCCCGGATCCCATCAGCTTCAACGTAAGCTCCAACACGCCCTGGACCATCATCCTCTCCAGCGGTGCCGACTGGCTCACGGTGAGCCCCGCTTCCAGTGCGGCCAGCCAGCTCATCGCCGATGTGGTGGTGACAGCCAAAGAGAATGCGGGCGATGACCGCAGCGCTACCCTTACCCTCAAGGGCGAGAACGTGTCGCAGACGAAGGTCATCACCATCAAACAGGCCCGTGCCGGGAAGCTGTTCGTGACGCCCATGGCCG
>DGHE01000047.1:0-2353 GCA_002392525.1 Bacteroidales bacterium UBA3856
GGACATGTCCTTCGCCATCCAGGCCTTGAGTGCCCGCTACCTGGCCCAAAACCGCGGCAAGCTGGAAACCATGCTCAACAACGTTCCGGCCGTCATTGACTGGGAGGTATCCCTCCGTAAGCTCAAGGACTGGAACATCCATATCGATACGCTAACCCCCGAACAACAAAAATACATTTTTGGCTAATAAGATGGCACTTATTCCCATTTACTGGTGGAACAAAGAAGTCCGCAACTTTAAGATTTCCCAGGACAGTTTCCGCAAACAACCCTGGGCCAATGGCGTAATCCTGCTGGCCTGCGTGGCCGTGGCTATGCTGCTGGCCAACCTCCCCTTCACCAAGCACCTGTACCACAATTTTCTGCACACGGAACTCACCGTCCACGTGGCCTCGCCTGACGGCGTGATAGACTGGTTCTTCCCGCACGGAATGACCATAGAGAAGTTTATCAACGACATTCTCATGGTCGTTTTCTTCTTTACCGTGGGCCTGGAAATCAAGCGTGAAGTGGTGTGCGGAGAACTTTCTTCCTTCAAGAAAGCCATCCTTCCGGTCATTGCCGCCTTTGGTGGCGTTGTCATGCCGGCCCTTATCTTTACCATCGTCAACCATGGTACGCTCGCTTCTTCCGGATGGGGCATTCCTACCGCTACGGACATTGCCTTTGCGGTGGGCATCCTTTCCATCCTGGGAGACCGGGTTCCCGTTTCCCTGAAAGTGTTCCTTACGGCCCTTGCCATTGCCGATGACCTCATCGCCATCCTGGTGGTCGCCCTCTTCTACGGCGGTACCATCAACCTCACCCTCCTGGGTGTTGCCGTGGTGGTCGTCCTGTTTGTGGCTCTCATGAAGCGCCTCGGAGAGAAGCGGCTGGGCTTCTACTTCGTTCCGGCCATCATCGTGTGGTTCCTGTTCTACTACAGCGGTATCCACGCTACCATGACGGGTGTGGTCATGGCCATGCTCATCCCCATGGAGGCCCGCTACAATCAGGCCAAATGGCACCGCAGGCACAAGATCCTCTTTGAAGGTCTCCAGGAGGCCGAGGCTGTCCATACCGGTGAAGATTTCCCCAACGGCCCTGAGCGCCACTTCCTGCGCCGCATCTCCAGCCTCTCGTACAAGGCCATTCCACCGTCCTACCGTCTGGAGCATCGGCTCAATCCCATCGTGAACTTTGCCATTATGCCCATCTTCGCCCTGGCCAACGCCGGCGTAGAGATTACAGACCCCTCCTACTTCAACGTGTTCAAGGCCATTGACCCTGTCACGGGCAGCGTGGGACTGGGTATTTTCCTTGGCCTGCTCCTGGGTAAGCCTCTGGGCATTACCGCCGCATCCTGGCTGGCCATCCGTTTCAAGGTGGGTGCCATGCCTTCCAAGGCCAGCTGGCCCATGCTCTTCGCCGTGGCTTGCCTGGGCGGTATCGGCTTCACCATGAGTATTTTTGTGGATACGCTCTCCTTCGCCGGCCCCGACATCGCACCCGAGGTAACCCAGCACCTGAGAGACGCCGGCAAGATTGCCGTACTCATGGGCTCCCTCAGCGCCGGCATTCTGGGATCTATCCTCATCAGTTTCGTTGCAAAGATTGAAAAGAAAAAATAGTATGGAAATGTTAAAAGACAAGGTGGCCCTCATTACCGGTGCCGCCAGGGGTATTGGCAAAGCCATTGCCCTCAAATATGCCTCCGAAGGCGCCAACATCGCTTTCACCGACCTCGTTATCAATGAAGCCGCTGAGGAAACGGTCAAGGAACTGGAAGCCTTCGGCGTAACCGTGAAGGCCTATGCCTCCAACGCCGCCGAGTTCGAAGCTACCCAGACCGTCGTGGACCAGGTTGTGAAGGACTTCGGCCGCATCGATATCCTCGTGAACAACGCCGGTATCACCAAAGACGGCCTTGTGATGCGCATGAGCGAGCAGCAGTGGGATGCCGTCATTGCCGTGAACATGAAATCGGCCTTCAACTTCTTGCACGCCGTGGTGCCTGTAATGGCCCGTCAGCGTAGCGGAAGCATCATCAACATGGCTTCCATCGCCGGCCAGACCGGTAATCCCGGCCAGGTGAACTACTCTGCTTCCAAGGCCGGCCTCATTGCCATGGCCAAGTCTGTGGCCAAGGAGATGGGTTCCCGCGGCATTCGTGCCAATGCCATCGCTCCCGGCTATGTCATCTCCGAGATGACCGAGGCCCTGCCCCAGAGCGTCCGTGACGAGTTTGTGAAGATGATTCCCCTGGGCCGTGGCGCCTCTGTAGATGAGATTGCCTCCGTAGCCCTCTTCCTGGCCTCCGACCTCGCCAGCTATGTCACCGGCCAGGTCATCGCCGTGAACGGCGGCATGTACT
>DGHE01000047.1:2444-5534 GCA_002392525.1 Bacteroidales bacterium UBA3856
GGTGCACCGCGCGGTGCACCCGACAATTCGTATCTGGCTATGAGCTAGCTATTTACGCTTCACCCGGCTTGCCCCGCAGGGCCCGCATGGCGTTGAGCACGGCCAGGACGGTGACGCCTACATCGGCAAAGACGGCCATCCACATGGTGGCGAGGCCCAGCGTGGCCAGGACCAGCACCAGCACTTTGATACCAATGGCGAAGACAATGTTCTGCCGGGCAATGGCGAGCGTACGGCGGGCGATGCGGATGGCCGATGCAACCTTCGAAGGCTTGTCGTCCATCAGAACAACGTCGGCGGCTTCGATGGCGGCGTCGGAACCCAGGGCGCCCATGGCGATGCCGACATCGGCCCGGGTGAGCACCGGCGCGTCGTTGATGCCGTCTCCCACGAAGGCCAGCGTCCCCTGCGGCAGCAGCTTCTCCACCTCGGAAACCTTGTCGGCCGGCAGCAGCTGGGCGTGGAACTCGTCCACTTTGAGGGCCGATGCTACCGCTGCGGCAACGCTTTCCTGGTCACCGGTGAGCATGACGGTCTTCGAAACGCCGGCAGCTTTGAGGGCAGCGACGCCTTCGGCGGCATCGGCCTTGATGCGGTCGCTGATGACGATGTGGCCGGCATACACACCGTCGATGGCGACGTGGATAATGGTGCCGCTGTGCTCGCAGGGATGCCAGGCTGCACCCAGTTTGTCCATGAGCTTGCTGTTGCCCACAGCCACCTTCTTGCCGTTCACCGTGGCAATGATGCCGTGACCGGCGGTCTCCTCGATGCCTTCTACCGTGCAGTCGTCCTGCTCATTGGGATAGGCGTTCCTGAGAGCCATGGCAATGGGGTGCGTGGAATGGCGCTCCACATGGGCGGCCAGGTGCAGGAGCTCGGTTTCGCCGATGACCTCCGGATGCACGGCCGTCACTTCGAACACGCCCTCGGTGAGGGTGCCGGTCTTGTCAAAGACTACGGTATGGAGCTTGGAGAGCTGGTCCATGAGGTTGGAACCCTTGATGAGGATACCCTTCCGGGAGGCTCCGCCCAGGCCGCCGAAGAAGGTGAGCGGCACGCTGATAACGAGGGCGCAGGGGCAGGATACCACCAGGAACATGAGGCCGCGGTAGATCCAGGTGGCCCACTCGCCGGTGATAAGGCCGGGGATGATAGCAACAGCCAGGGCCAGGCCCACTACAATAGGAGTATAGACCCGCGCAAAACGAGTGATGAAGCTTTCGCTGCGGGACTTGCTGGCGGCTGCGTTCTCCACCAGATCCAGGATCTTGGCCGCGGTGGAATCGCCAAAGGCCTTGGTGGTCTTCACCTTGAGCACACCGCTCTGGTTTACGCAGCCGGAGAGGATTTCGTCTCCTTCATGCACGCTGCGGGGAACGCTTTCGCCGGTAAGGGCTACGGTGTCCAGGCTGGAATGACCTTCCAGCACCACACCGTCCATAGGTACCTTTTCGCCGGGCTTCACCAGGATGACGGCACCGGTTTCCACTTCTTCGGGCTTGACGTCCTTAAAGGTATCTCCGCTCTGAACGTGCGCGATGTCGGGGCGAAGGTCCATCAGATGCGCGATGGATTTTCGGCTCCGGCCCTCGGCCACCTCCTCGAAGAGTTCTCCCACCTGGAAGAAGAGCATGACAAAAACCGCCTCCGGGAACTGCGTCTCGGCACCGGGCATAAAGCCGATGCCCAGCGCGCCCAGCGTAGCCACGCTCATGAGGAAGTCCTCGCTCAGGGCTTCGCCATGGGCGAGACCCTCGGCGGCTTCTTTGAGGGTGTCCCAGCCCACAACGAGGTAAGGCACCAGGAACAGCAGCAGATACTGCCAGGTGGCCCAAGAGGTGTATTTTTCAATGATGACGGCAATGGCCAGAAGGACGGCTGCCGCAATGACCTTTACAAGGCGTCCGCGGCCTTCTTCCTCCTCCTCACCGTGGTGGTGATGGTGCTCATGTTCGTGCTCGTGCTCATGCTCATGATGATGATGGTGCTCATGATGCTCATGTTCGCAGTGCTCGCACGCATGTTTGTGATCTTCGTGTATCATATTGCATTCTGTTATTTTCCGAATGCAAAGGTACCCTTTACGGCGTGCAACCCGGTTGCAAAGAAGAGGTTTGTAAAAGAAAAAGCTCCGTCGCATATGCGGCGGAGCTTGTGAGTACTAATGCGTAAGGGCTTCAACCTCCTCTTTTGACAGGCCAGTGTACGCCATCACTTTCTCTAACGGCAAGCCGTCTTTCAGCATAGCCTTGGCATCTTCTGCTTTCCCTTCTGCTTTCCCTTCAGCCAGGCCCTGTGCTCTGCCTTCAGCTCTCCCTTCAGCTTTCCCTTCAGCCAGGCCCTGTGCTCTGCCTTCAGCTCTCCCTTCAGCTACGGCATACTCTTTTTGTGCGATGATGTCTAACTCTGTTCTCATATTATGATCGTAAAATTCTCTTGTCTCTATGGGCATGGTGGCCAGTTCGGTTGCGCGGTAGAGGTCTTTAAAGAGGGGCTCAGTAAAGCTATCCGGGCACTTGTCCAACTCATGCATGTGCTTCAGTGAAAAGATGAATTTTTCCAGCACAGTGTTGCACTTGTCATCGTCTTCCGGCCCCAGTTTCATTCGGCCCATCTCCACGAATACGAAGTTCAAGCTCTGGGTCATGAGCTCCGCGTTGTGGCGGTTGCGAAGCTCGTAACGGGAGATGTAGTTCTCCTCCAGGGCGTCCTCTGACTCGTGCTTCAGGGCAAAGTTCACAAGGCTGAGCACATAGATGGGCTTTAAACTGTAGTCCATCCGATCCAGCTTTTCTCCGTTCCGGATGCGGGTGAGTCGGCGGCCCATCTGCTCCCGGATGGGGTAGGTGGCATACGACAGAACACGGTCCTGAAAGCTGTCCTGCGCCGCGTTCTGCACCTCTACCAGGAACTCTTCGCCGGTGTCTTCATCTTTACACAACATGTCAAAGTTAACCACTTTTTCAGAAATCACCAAACCGTGTTTCTCTTTGTCCATGAATGTAATACCGGAAATGTGCTTCCCGGGAAGGAGCAGTTCCAGAATCTGGATAAGGAGCTTTTCATTCTCCGGGTTAAAGATGACCA
>DGHE01000210.1 GCA_002392525.1 Bacteroidales bacterium UBA3856
TCGTCCAGGATGAGGATGGGCGGGTTCTTGAGGATGGCGCGCGCAATGGAAAGGCGCTGGCGCTGGCCGCCGGAGAGCTTGCTGCCGCGGTCTCCGATATTGGTCTGGTACCCTTCCTCCTTCTCCATGATGAACTCGTGGGCGTTGGCAATCTTTGCAGCGGCGATGACCTGTTCCTCGGTGGCACCTTCCACGCCGAAGGCAATGTTGTTGTAGATGGTGTCGTTGAACAGGATGGGCTCCTGGTTCACATTGCCCATGAGGGCGCGGAGGTCCTTGACGCTGACATCGCGTACGTCCTTTCCGTCTATGGTGATGCGCCCGCCGGTTACGTCCCAGAAACGGGGAATGAGATCCACGAGGGTGGACTTGCCGGCGCCGGATTCTCCCACGATGGCAATCATTTTTCCGCGGGGTATCTCCAGGCTCACATGATCCAGGATCTGGCGGTTGCCGTCATAGGAGAAAGACACGTCTTCCATTTTGATGCTGTGCTCGAAGGCGCCGAGCGGCTGGGGATTCTCCGGATCCTTGATGGGGTTCTCGGCCTCCAGGATCTTGTTGATGCGTTCCATGGAAGCCAGCCCTTTGCGTACGCCGTACGTGGCGCGTGAGAGTTCCTTGATGGGCTCTATGACAGAATAGAGGATGACGAGGAAGAAGATAAAAGTGGGAGCATCGATGAATTTGCCGCTTCCCAGCAGGCTATTGCCACCTACAATCATGGCGCCGCCCACGCACAGCACAATCATGAGCATCACCGTCCCCAGGAATTCGCTCACGGGGTGAGCCAGCGCCTGACGGGTGCTCACGCGGGCAATTTTGCGGCGCATGCGGTCCGTGATATCGTGGAAACGGCCACGCATGGTCTTCTCAGCGTTGAACGCCTTGATGACGCGAAGCCCGCCCAGGGTTTCGTCCACCTGGCTCATGGTATCGGACCACAAGGCCTGCGCCTCCAGCGAGTTGCGCTTGAGCTGTTTGCCGATAAGCCCCATCACCCAGATGAAAGCCGGAGCAAACACAACGGTGAAAATCATCATCTCCGGGCTTAACCAGGTGAGGAAACCGAAGTAGATGACAATGAGGATGGGATCTTTAATCAGAAGGGACAGACTGGCGATGATGGAGTTTTCTACCTCTGACACGTCTCCGGTGATGCGTGCCACGATGTCTCCCTTGCGCTCATCGGTAAAAAAACCGATGGGAAGGCGCAGGATTTTGTCGTAGATGCGGCAGCGGATTTCCTTCACAATTCCCGTGGAGATGGGAATCATCACCGCATTGGAGCCGAAGTAGCAGCTGGTCTTGAGGATGGTGAACAGGATCATGACGCCGGCCAGAAGGGCCAGGGTCGGCACTACGCCATGCGCCTGGGCATAGGATGAAACATAATAGTAGAAGTTGTTGGTGACAATGTCCTTGAACGACTCGTCCGACTCCCAGGGCATGAACGTGTAAACCTTGTCATTCACCTTGAACAGAATCTGGAGCAGCGGCACCAGGATGGCAAAGGAGAATATGTTGAATACGGCGCTGAGGATGTTCAGGACGACAGCCCCTGCCAGATGTCCTTTATACGGAGCGGCATACTGCCGCATGAGTTTCGTGAAATCTTTGATCATAGACTGCAAAGATACGAAAAATCAGGCAAAATCTAATCTGGCCCAGGTCCAAAAAGGTGCTGGACCAGGTCCAACGAGGGGGCCTACAGCACCAGCAGGGGAGAGGCGATGCCGCGCTTGAGGACGCGGAGGGAGATGGTGCCGGGCTCCACGCCGGCGGCGGCAAGGGCGGCGCGGGCGCTGTCGTAGGCGAGTTCGGGGGTGTTGTTGTTGCCGCTGAGGTGGCACAGGAAGATGTTCCGGAGGCCGGGATGCAGAAACTGGCCGATGGCCTCGGCACAGGCATCGTTGGAAAGATGCCCGATGCCGTGCGTGATGCGGTCTTTCAGATACTGCGGATAGTCACCGCCGAGGAGCATGTCCACATCGTAATTGGATTCCACTACAACGGTGGTGGCATGGGAGGCCCAGTCCAGAGCTTCGGGCGTGGTGTGCCCCATATCGGTCATGAGCACGAAGAGCTCCTCACCGCAGCGGATGGCGTAGCCTACGCACTGCGTGGCGTCGTGCGGCACCACGAAGTACTGCACGTCAAAGTCTTCGGTAACGGGGGTCCAGACGCCGGCCTGCAGGTCCTGCCGGCACGGGCCGATGAAATCCCGCGTAAACGGATGCCACAGCAGGGCGTTGTGGATGGTTTCGGTGGTCCAGACCGGAGCCTGCACGCGCTTGCAGAACGAGCCCAGGGAACGGATGTGGTCCCCGTGGTCGTGCGTGACGAGGATGGCCGATATGTCGGCATAGCTCAGGTGCAGCGCTTCCAGCTCCTTTTTCACCCGCCGGATGCCCACGCCGGCGTCAATCATGATGCCTGAATGCGGGCCCAGGAGCAGGGAACAGTTGCCACAGCTGCCGCTGGAAAAACTGATGAAGCGAAGGCTCATAGCTCGCCCTCCTCCTTGTCGCAGTAGCGGGAAATGACACCGTATGCGCCATCTACGCCCAGCTCTCCGGCACGGGAGAGGTCTATGCAGCCTTTTTCCTTGTCTTTCAGATAGATGAGCACAAGGCCCCTGTTGAAGTAGGCGCTACCCATCCAGGGGTACAGCTTGATGGCCTTGTCATAGCTTTCGATAGCCTGCACAAAGCGGGAACTGAGGCAGTACAGGTTTCCCAGATTGAACTGGATGTAGGGGAAGGACGGCAGGATGGCCGCCGCCGCTTCCATGTCGGACAGGGCCTCCGAGTAGTCGTATTCGCGGCTCACCTGCTCGCGGACGCGGGCGCGGGTGTTGCCTTTGTCGTCCATCGTGAGTGTCTGGACGTTGGATTCGAACGAGGCGATGAACTCAATCATCTCGGCCCTGAGGGCGCCGCGGTTCATCAGGTAAAACGCCTTGTGGTAGGCGGCGTAGGCCCCTTCTTCCGGCGCGTCTACCGCTTCCGTGAAATGCTGCAGGGCCTGCGTATACTGCTTGAGGCCCACTTCCTGCAGGCCTTTTATGAAGGCGTCGTCGGTCTTTTCCGCAAGGAGGGCCGATGTCACGGGGACGGAGGCAGCATCGGCCGTCACCGTCACCGGTACGGGGGCCGCTGCGAGGAAGGCGTCCAGCAGGCGGTTCTCGTAGCGATGCTCCAGCGCATACGAGCCGATAGGTGCGACGCTTTCCACCACGGCGAAGCGGTAGAGCGGCTTGAGGTTGATGTCCACGTCCCGGTGGCGCAGCATCTCGTCCTCGAAGCCGCCGCTGCGGGCGAAGTCGGCGTCCAGGGCCAGGAGGCTGCTGTATTTGCGGGTGGTGTCGGAGAAATCGGCCCCGCCCGCCGTGGCCTTCTCGTAATCGGCCACCTTGGCGCGCGCGGTGCGGTAGTCTTCCTTGGAAGCGCGGTTCATGCCCAGCTGCAGTTCTACGTAGGCCCGGTTCATGTAGGCCTTGGCAAAGTCCGGGTACAGCTCGATGGCCTTGTTGTAGTCGGCCAGGGCGTCGTCCCAGCGCTGCATCTCGATGAAAAAGCCCGCGCGGTTGAAGTAGGCCAGCACGTTGCCGGGGTTGATGGCAATGACGCGGTCCATGTCGGAGAGAGCGCCTTCGTAGTCTCCTACCTGGGCGCTGAGGAGGCTTCGGTTGTAGAGCGTGAGGGCGTTGCCGGGCTCGTACTTCAGCACCTTGTTGAGGTCTTTCATGGCGGCGTTGAGGTCTCCGGTTTCGCTGCGCACCAGGGCTCTGTTGAAATAGGCGAGGGTAAGGGTGGAATCCAGCTCGATGGCTTTGTCCAGGTCCTTGAGGGCTTCGCTGTAATTCTTCCGGGCTGCCATGAGGCCGCCGCGGCGGATGTAGCCTTCGGGCTCGAAGCGGTCCAGCTTGATGGCGTGGTTGTAGTCGGAGAGCGCCTTGGTGGTGTCCTGCAAAAACAGGTAGGAGGCGCCTCGGTTGAGGTAGGACGACGGATCCTTGGGCTCCTGGCGGATGTATTTGTCAAAGTCCTGGACGGCCCTCTCGAACTGGCGGCTCAGGAAGTAGGTGACGCCGCGGGTAAAATACAGGCCGGAGGATCCGGGACGCAGTTCAATGGCGCGCTGGAGGTCCTTGAGGGCACCGTCGTAGTCTCCGCTACGGCTTTCGGTGATGGCCCGGTAGTGGTAGCCGGAGGTGAAGACGGGGTTGAGGCGCACGGCCGTGGAAAAATCGGCCCGGGCTCCGCGGATGTCTCCGAGGTTGTACTTGGCGATGCCCCTATAGAAGAAGGTCCAGTAGTCGGTGGAGTCCAGCTGGGCCAGGATGTTGAAGTTGGAAACGGCTTCGCCCAGGCGCCCGTCCTGCAGGGCCGTTCGGCCGCGGAAGGAGAAGACGTCTTTGTCGTACTGGGCCCGTGCGGAAAGGGGCAGCAAGACGGCCAGTAAAAGAAGAGAGATGCGGAGCTGTATTTTCATTAAAAAAATTTTCATTTC
>DGHE01000215.1 GCA_002392525.1 Bacteroidales bacterium UBA3856
GGGACCAGTGGTATCCCGAGGCCGCTCGCGCCATGGCCCTGGGCGGAGCCGAGATGCTCATTTATCCCACGGCCATCGGCGGAGTCCCCACAGACCCCGACTGGGAGCAGGCGCAGCAGCGCCAGGCCTGGCAACTGGTCCAGCGCGGCCACAGCGTAGCCAACGGCCTTCCCGTCATTACCGTCAACCGTACGGGCGTGGAGCCGGATCCCACCGGCCACTCTACCGGCATTGATTTCTGGGGCCATTCCTTTGCTACCGGTGCCCAGGGAGAGCTCCTCACGGAATTTGAAAAGTCTGAAGAAGGCGTGCACGTCGTTGAGGTAGATTTGGAACAGTGCGAGTACGTCCGCCGCGGCTGGCCCTTCCTCCGGGACCGTCGCATCGACGCCTACGATGTGCTTCTCAAACGCTTCGGAAAATGAGACTTCCTGCCGAGTGGGAGCCCCAGGGCTTTGTTCAGCTCACCTGGCCGCATCCCGATACCGCCTGGTATGACCTTCCGCACGTGCTGGACTGCTATGTAGAGGTCGCCAAGGCCATTACCCGTTATGAGCCGCTTCTCATTGTGTGCCGGGACAAGGCCGAGTGCCTCGGCGACATGCGGGCGCGCGGCTGGGAGCCATCGGCCCAAGTCCGCATGGTGGAATGCCCGCTCAACGACACCTGGGCGCGGGATCACGGCGCCATATCGGTAGTGGGTGACAGCGGAGAAAAGGCTGTCCTGGATTTTGTTTTCAATGGCTGGGGCCTCAAGTTCGGCAGTGACCTGGACAACCAGATTACCCGGAATATCTATGGAAAAGGCGTTTGGGCTGCAGATGTAAAGTATAAGGATATGCGTCCTTTTGTGCTCGAAGGCGGCAGCATCGATACTGACGGCTGCGGAACGCTCATGGCTACGTCCGAGTGCCTGCTGTCCCTTAACCGGAACGAGTATCTTTCCCGGGAAGAGATTGAGGCGCACCTCTCCCGTGCATTCGGTCTCAGGCGCATCCTGTGGCTTGATCACGGCGGAATCATAGGAGACGATACCGACAGCCATGTGGACATCCTGGCCCGCTTCTGCAGCGAGGATACCATCGCCTACACCTGCTGTGACAATCCTTCCGATGAAAACTACGCATCCCTGAAGGCGATGGAGGAACAGCTTCGTACTTTCCGCACCCTTGACGGGAAGCCGTACAATCTGGTTCCGCTTCCCTTACCGGAACCCATGTACCTGGACGATTACCGTCTTCCGGCTTCCTATGCCAATTTCCTGGTGGTGAACGGTGCCGTCCTCATGCCGGGAGCCGGTTCTGCGCTGGATGAGGTGGCTGCGTCAAGACTCCGCAGCGCGTTCTCGGGCCGTACAGTAGAAGTTATCGACTGCCGTGCCCTTCTTTCCGGACACGGCGGTCTTCACTGCATTACCATGAATTACCCGGAAGGGTTCTAGAAAATCTCTCCCAGGTTAAAACTCACTCCCACCGTTGCGGCAGGGAAGATGGCCAGTCGGCCTCCGCTCGAAGTAAAGGCGGAGGGTTTAGTGGCGATGGCCTGCAAATCAACGGTAAGGCCGATGGTAGGACTGACGCGGAACTCGTTGAGAATGCCAGCCCCAATGCCCCACGAATAGGCCTTTGCTACCTTGAGCGCGCCTGTATTCACCTGGAGTGACAGATCCCAGATTCGGTCTGTCTTATCCGGCCCCATGATGCTGCTGGTGAGGCAGTACAGGAAGTCTGCATGAATGTAGTGGAAATTGAAACTCTGCCCGGCGGGTATGGCTTGTGTGTCCAGCTCCTGGGCGCATTGGTTCCGGAAGCCGTGGAAGCCCAGGCGTGTTCCGATATAAGGATTCCACCATTTGCCCACATTGATCTCGGCTGCCAGGCCTGCGTTTCCCCAGGTCTTGGGGCTACGCGGATGCAGGATGGTAGCGTTGACTCCGATGCCGACACTGGCAAAACTGTTCTCCAGGAACTGAGCCTGCGCCTTCTCGGAAATGAGAAGGGCCGCAAAAAGGCTGATGATGGGTAGGATAAATCTTTTCATGGCTATTTATGAAGAAAGCACCTCCTCTGAGAGGTGCTTTCTTATTATAATGTATAAGTCTTGACTTATTTGACCTCGATGGTGACCACGCGGTTCTTGGCGGCGCCATTGAACAGCTGGACGGAAGCACCGTAGGCGGCGCATTCGATGTTTTCCTCGGAGGCACCAGCCTTCTTCAGGAGCTCTACGACGGTCTTGGCACGCTGCTCGGAGAGCTGCTGGTTGCGCTTGGCGGAGCCGGTCTGTTTGTCGGCGTAGCCGGTGACGGCGAGCTTGGTCTCGGGGGTGAGGACGCTCTGGGTGAAGAACTCCAGGTGTGCCTTCTCACGGGCAGAGAGTTTTGCGCTGCCGCAGTCGAAGTAGAGGGTGACAGGAGAACCGGGCTTCACATCTACTGCGGTGAAGGTGCCGTTCTCATACAGGTAAGTCTGGCCGTTTACGAGCTGGCGGATAGGAGCGAGCTGCTTCTCCAGCTGAGCAGCCTTGTCACGCAGGGCGGCGTTCTCTTTTTCGAGGGCAGCGGCTTTCTCTGCGAGGGAGTTGTACTGCTCCACGGTGAAGGGAACGGGAACTACGACGGGAGTAATCTCGCTGTGGCGGTCGAAGTTGGTCTTGCCCAGGTTGAAGGCCAGGCCGATGGTAGCGGACGGGAACAGGGCCACGCGGTCGGAGTCCGTGGTGTAGGCGGAACCCTTACCGGCAAGTACCATCAGGTCCAGGGTAACATTGACGCGCTCGGTAACGCGGAGGATGTTGAGGAGACCCAGACCGGCAGCCCATTCATGGTTGCGGATGGTTTTGGCAAAGGGAGCGCGGCTCTTATTTACATTGAGAAGGCCCATGGTGGCATAGGGGGCAAAATCCCAGAAACGTTTTGCCTTGTAGCCTGCAATGGAATTGGAAATATTCCAAAGGACGTCTCCGTGGAAGTAGTGGAAACCGAAAGGAGTGTCTGCGTCAATGCTCTGGGTGTTGAATGCCTGCTTGCTGTTGTTCCACAGACCGTGATAACCCAGACGGGCACCCACGGCGGGAGTCCACCATTTACCGAAGGTCACATCTGCGGCAAGGCCGATATTACCCCAGGTTTTGGGCTGAGTGGGATTCATGATGGAAGCGTTGATACCGGCACCGATACCGATAAAGGTGTTGTCGAAGGCCTTGTTGGTTTCATAGGCACCACGCTTGGTGTTTTCCTGGGCATTTGCGCTCATGGAGACGAGGAGACTTGCTGCTGCAAGGGCTCCAAGAATCAGTTTGATACCTTTCATAATTATTGTTTGGTTTGTTTCTGTCTTTCCTTACAATTTACAAATTTAATCCTTTTTTACATAAAACCAAAGCACCTGGGACGAACGCAAAGAAAGCACCTCCGAAGAGATGCTTTCTTGCGATGAATGGTATGTTGGGAAAACTTACTTGACCTCGATGGTAACTACGCGGTTCTTGAAGGCGCCGTTGAACAGCTGGATGGTAGCACCGTGAGCGGCAGTCTCGATGTTTTCCTCGGAGGCACCAGCCTTCTTGAGGAGGGCGACGACGGTCTTGACGCGCTGCTCGGAGAGCTTCTGGTTGCGCTTGGCGGTACCGGTCTGTTTGTCGGCGTAGCCGTTGACGGACAGTTTGGTGTCGGCGTTGACAACGTTCTGGGTGAAATACTCGAGGTGGGCCTTCTCACGAGCGGAGAGCTGGGCGCTGCCGCAGTCGAAGTAGAGGGTGAGAGGGGAACCGGCCTTTACGTCAACAGCGGTGAAGGTGCCGTTCTCGTAGAGGTAGGTCTGGCCGTTTACGAGGTTCTTGAAAGGAGCGAGCTCTTTCTCCAGGGCAGCGACCTTGTCCTTGAGGGCGGCGTTCTCTTTCTCGAGGGCAGCCACTTTGTCAGCCAGGGCGTTGTACTGCTCGGTGGTGAAGGGCACAGGGATCACGACGGGAGTGATGCTGCTGTGGCGGTCAAAGTTGGTCTTGCCCAGGTTGAAGGCGAGGCCGATGGTAGCGGAGAGAGGGAACTCATAGTGTCCGATCTTCTTCACGGCGGTCACCTTGTAGGTGCTGGCCTTGGCAGCCATGGCGCGGAGGTCGAGGGTGATGGCAACGCGGTTGGACACGCGGAAGGTGTTGTAGAAACCGGCGCCCATGATCCACTCGTTGTCCTTGTTTACGCGGGCGTAACCACCGGAGATGTAGGGATTCACGTTCCACACGCGGGTCTCTTTGTAACCCCAGAAGGTGTTGATGAAGTTCCAGAGGAGGTCTCCGGTTACGAAGTGCTGGGAAGTCTTTCCGAAACCATCGCCCTTGACGTCGTTGGAGATACCGAGGTAGTTGATACGGCCGCCGATGAACGGAGTCCACCACTTACCGAAGGCGACATCGACGGCGAAACCGCCCTTGCCCTGTGCGAAGGGAATGCCGTCCTTGTTCTGGAAGTTGAGACCGGCATTGATACCGGCACCGATACCGATGAAGGTGTTGTCGAAGGCCTTGTTGGTCTCGTAAGCGCCGCGGACGACCTTACCGTTTTCGTCGCGGTTGGCGTTCTCCTGAGCACTGGCGTTCAGGGAGAAGAGGAGGCTTGCAGCTGCAAGGGCTCCGAAAATCATTTTGATACCTTTCATAATTAAGTTGTTGTATAAAAATATTTTCTCTTTTCGTCAGGGTACAATTCACCCTTTATCAACGCAAAGTTATATAATTTTTTTTACCGAGCCAAATATTTCCAGCGAAATCTTTTCTTGGATTCGGGTAAAAGAATGTATCTTTGCAATAGTATATATATGGAATTCAATCTACAGTCTTCATACGCGCCTTCAGGAGACCAGCCGGAAGCCATCGACCAGCTCTGCAAAGCGCTGAGGGAGGGCGTGAACAACGTTACACTTCTTGGCGTAACCGGTTCTGGAAAAACCTTTACCATGGCCAACGTCATCCAGCGCCTGCAGCGCCCGGCCCTCATCCTGAGCCACAACAAGACGCTTGCGGCACAGCTCTACGGAGAGTTCAAGGCCTTTTTCCCGCACAATGCCGTAGAGTATTTCGTGTCCTACTATGATTACTATCAGCCAGAGGCTTACATCCCTACCACCGACACTTACATCGAGAAAGACCTCTCCATCAACGACAAGATCGATGAGCTGCGAGTAAGTGCGGCATCGGCCCTTATGAGCGGCCGCAGGGATGTCATTGTCATTTCCTCCGTGAGCTGTCTCTACGGTATTGGTAACCCCGACGACTTCCACGACCAGACGGTGACGGTGAGGAAAGGGGAGCAGATGTCCATGACGCGCCTCCTCTATAAAATAGTGGACGCCCTCTACTACCGTACTGAGACCGACTTCAAGCGCGGCTCTTTCCGTGTGCGCGGGGACACCGTGGACATTTTCCTCGGAGGGGCCGATTATGCCGCCCGCATCGAATTCTTCGGGGACGAGGTGGACCGCATCGCCCTCATCGACCCCGTGAGCGGGGGCGTTTTTGAGGAATTGGAGAAGATCGACCTCTATCCCGCCAAGAACTTCGTCACCTCCAAGGAAAAGGGAGCCAAGGCCGTGAGCCAGATACAGGAAGACCTGGTAAAACAAGTGGAGTACTTCGAATCCATCGGCAAGTTCCTGGAAGCCAAACGCCTCAAACAGAGGGTGGAGTATGACATCGAGATGATCAAGGAAATGGGCTACTGCCCCGGTGTGGAAAACTACTCCCGCTATTTTGACGGCCGTAAGCCCGGGCAGCGCCCCTTCACGCTCATCGACTATTTCCCTGACGACTTCCTGGTGTTCATCGATGAGAGCCATGTAACCCTGCCCCAGATTCGCGCCATGTACGGCGGAGACCATTCCCGCAAGGAAACCCTGGTGGAGTACGGGTTCCGCCTTCCCGCCGCCAGCGACAACCGGCCGCTCACTTTTGACGAGTTTGAGGCGGTGACGCATCAGACCGTGTACGTGAGCGCCACGCCGGCCGACTACGAGCTGGAGAAGTCCGAGGGCCTGGTGGTGGAGCAGATTGTCCGGCCCACCGGCCTTCTGGATCCGCCCATCGAGGTGCGGCCCACCAAGAATCAGGTGGACGACCTCATGGAGGAAATCCGGCAGAGGGCCGAGAAAGACGAGCGCGTCCTGGTCACGACGCTCACCAAACGGATGGCCGAGGAACTGGACAGCTATTTTGGCCGGAACGGCGTGCGCTGCCGATACATCCACTCCGACGTAGACACGGCCGAGCGCGTGGAAATCATCGAGGACTTCAAGAACGGCCTGTTCGACGTACTCATCGGCGTAAACCTCCTCCGCGAAGGCCTGGACATCCCCACAGTATCTCTGGTGGCCATTCTGGATGCCGACAAGGAGGGCTTTCTCCGCAGTGGCCGTGCGCTCACCCAGACGGCCGGCCGCGCCGCCCGAAACGTTCACGGCCTTGTGATCATGTATGCCGATTCCATCACCCAGAGCATGGATGAGACCATCCGGGAAACCGCCCGCCGCCGTGCCAAGCAGCAGGAATACAACAAGCTCCACGGAATTACGCCCACGCAGGTGCAGACCCGCGCCAACGTGCTCATGAGCGAGCTCGTCAAATCCGGAGAGGATACCACGCACGTGTCCGGCTTCCTCAATCCCGTGTTGCAGAACAGTGTCACGGGTCATGTGAGCGCCCCCGACAGCGTGTCCCAACCCGTCTATGTGCCGTCGGCCTCCGAACTGGGAAAGGGAGACGTCTCCGTGGGCCTCGGGCACGACGCCCGCCGCGAAGGGACATCGGCCTACGTGGACGGCTACGTGAAGGCCGATTTGGCCGCCGTCCTGCAGGACCCCGTCATCCGGTCCATGTCCCGCGACCAGGTGGAGAAGGCAGCGTCCGAAGCCAAGCGCAAGATGCAAAAAGCGGCCGCCGACCTCGATTTCACGGCCGCCGCCAAGTATCGCGACGAAATGTGGGCGCTGGAGGAGTATCTGAAGGTGTGGAAGGAGGTGTAGCGCGGTGGCGACATGCGCCGCGGTGGAGGCGTGTTGACGACCTGTCTCGGCGTGGCGGTTAAATGACTTATAATCAACAGAATAGCACAACTGACGGGTGCGTTTTTGATACCCGTCAGTTGTGCTAACGCGTTGATAATTAGCGATATAAGTGCCACGGTTACTATTCACCTGCAACTGCAAACCGGGCGGGATGACGCGGAAAAATATAAGGCGAAGGCGCCTAAAGTCTGGAAACCTTAGCCACGTGCTTGAGGGCACGGATCTGGGAAACCACTTTGTCCAGCTCCAGGTTGGAAGGCACCGAAATCTTGAGGGAAATCTCCCAGGTGCCGCTGCGGGTGTTTTCCGTAACAGTGAAGCTGCGGATGCTGGCCTTGAACTGGCCCACCGTCTCCAGGATGCGGCCGCTGGCGCTTTCTTCATCGGCAATGATTTTGAGACCTACCTGGAAACTGCCGCTGGAGGGGGTATCGGCCCATTTTACCTTCTGGATGCGGTAGGGATACATCTCCAGCAGACGGGCGGCGTTGGGGCAGGTGATACGGTGGATCTTGATGCCTTCCTCGCGCGTGACAAAGCCAAAGACGTCGTCTCCGAAGACGGGGTTGCAGCACTTGGCCATCTTGTAGTCTATTCCCTTGACGTTCTTGGCATTGAGTACCAGGATGTCGTCTTTGCTCTCGTAGTGGCGCTGGTTTTTGGCCGATGCCTGCACGGCCTCTGCGGCTTCCACGGATGCGGCATGACGCGCTTCTTCACCCAGAATGAAATCCTTGATGGTGTTTACGTCCAGGGCGCCCGAGCCGATGGCGGCATAGAAGCCCGTGAGTCCCGGATAATTGTATTTTTTGCGGAACTCGGTGCGCATTTCGTCGGGGAACTCCAGCTTCCAGTTTTTAAGGCGGCGTTCCAGAAGCTCTTTGCCGTCCACGGCGCTGTTCTGTTCCTGGGCGGCAAGTGCCTGCTTCACCTTGGAACGGGCTTTGGCCGACACCACCCAGTTCATCCAGTCCTGCGTAGGGTGCTGGTTCTTGGAGGTGAGGATTTCCACCACATCTCCGGTAGCGAGCTTTTCCTTGATGGAAACGGCCTTTCCGTTCACCTTCGCGCCCACGCAGTGCGAGCCGATGTTGGTGTGGATGCCGAAGGCGAAGTCCAGCACGGTGGAATCGGCCGTAAGGATGCGTAGCTCGCCGGTAGGGGTGAATACGAAGATTTCCTTCGAGGGCGGCTGCGGCAGGTCTTCCTTGTTCTCGTCCGGGTGCTCCAGGGCGTAGCGGACGCTCTTAAGCCAGTTGTCCAGCGTCTCCTGCCGTTTGATGCCCTTGTAGGACCAGTGCGAGGCAAAGCCGTTCTCCGCGATGTCGTCCATGCGCTTGGTGCGGATTTGCACCTCGATGTAGGCGCCGGCCTTGTTCTTGACCGTAATGTGCAGGCTCTCGTAGCCGTTGGGCTTGGGGTTGCTCACCCAGTCCCGAAGGCGCTTGGTGTCCTGCTCATATTCTTCTGTCACAAAGCCGAATACCTTCCAGCAAAGCTCTTTTTCCAGGGCGTGGTCTTCTCCGTCGCAGTCTATGATGAAGCGCATGGCGAAAACATCAAAAACGCCCTCGAAAGGAACTTTCTGCTTGATCATCTTCTGCCAGATGGAGTAGGCCGCCTTGGTGCGGACCTTCATCTTATAGTGGATGCCGGCCGCATCCAGTTTTCCCTTGAGCGGGCCGATGAACTCTTCCATCAGCCTTTCGCGGTCCTTTTCTCCGGCTTTAAGCTTGTTGGTGATGAGCCGGTACTGCTCGGGCTCGGCGTATTTGAGATAGATGTCCTCCATCTCCCGTTTCATGTTGTACAGGCCCAGCTGGTGGGCCAGCGGGATGTACAGCATGAGCGTTTCCAGAATCTTCCTCTCCCGGCTGGCCTTCGGGAACATCTTGAGGCTTCTCATCACCTCCAGGCGGTCGGCCAGCTTGAGGACGGTCACGCGCGGATCACGGGAGTACTGGATGATGAGTTTCTTGTAGTTCTCGGCCTCCAGGCGCGTGTCCTTGGGCTTGATGGTGGAAATCTTGTTGAGACCGTCCACCAGCGTGCAGATGGCCGCGCCCCAATCGGCCTCCTTTACCTCCATGCCGCCCATCCGGCTGGCCTCATGCAGGTACACGGCGGCGATGCATTCTTCCGGCAGGCCGATTTCATCGGCCACGATGGCGGCGACGGCATCCGGGTGCACGATGAACGGGGTTCCGTCGTGGCGGGTTATGTCCTTGAGGGCTCCGGCGGCTGCGGCGCGGGCTTTCTCGATGAGGGGCGTTGTGGTCATGTTACTGGGCTTTTGCTCTTTGGCGAGCAGTAAGGGCCTTCTGGAAGGCGCGTGCGTTGGCCAGGTGTTCGGTATAGGTGGCGGCAAAACGGTGGCTGCCGTTGAAGGAGGGATCGGCGCAGAAGAAGATGTAGTTATGGCTCTCCGGGTGCAGCACGGCTTCCAGGCAGCTCTTGGGCGGGCATGAGATGGGGCCCGGAGGGAGGCCGTAGTACTTGTAGGTATTGTAGGGAGAGTCTACGGCGAGGTGCGACTTGAGGATGCGCCGGGGCTCGTAGTCAAAGCAGAACGCTATGGTAGGGTCGGCCTGGAGCTTCATGCCGGTGCGCAGGCGGTTGAGATATACGCCGGCGATGGTGGGCTGCTCGGGTACGTAGCGGGTTTCTCCGTCCACGATGGAAGCCAGGGTAGAGACTTCCTGCGGGGTCATGCCCTGGGCATGGGCGGCATCCACCCTCTCGGGCGTCCACCAGGCGTCCCGTTCTTTGGCAAAACGGTCAAAGATGTCGCGCACGGAAGCGGTCCACATCATCTGGTAGGTGTCGGGGATGACCATGGTGAATACCTGTTTGTAGTCTACGCCGTAGTTTTTGAGAGAATCCCTGGAGTAGATGAAGGAAGCTATCTCTGCGGAATCGGCCAGCATCTGGGCACCAATCTTGCGCGCCAGCACGCCCGGAGTGCGGATAGCGCCGGAAAGCGTCAGGTTCACGGGCGTCTGCCAGCCCTTGTGGAGCATGCGCGTGACATATACGCTGGTGCAGGTGGAGTCTATGCGGTAGTGGCCCACTTCAAGGGTTTCCACGTCCTTGAATACGCGGCGCAGGCTGGCGGGCTTACGGACTTGTCCGCTTGCGATGATGCTGTCGCAAACGGTCTCTGGCTCCATCCAGGGGTAGACATACACGTCAAGAGTCCCCTCAAAATTGGGCGATTTGTGGTCGTACCAGTACCGATAGGCTTTGACGCCGGCAAACAGGCCGATGACCAGGGCGGCAGCAATGCAGATCCAGATCCACTTTTTCATAGGCTATCGAAGTTTCAGTTCATCGAGGTGGTGAAGCGTTACCGGCTCCTTGAGGCCGTTGAGCTTGCGGATGGCCTTCTCCTTTACGGCAAAGCGCTGGCAAATGGCGTGGAAGTCTTCTCCGTCCTCTTCTACGATGTATTTCTCCAGGCCTTCCTGGGCCTTGTTTTTCTTGGCTGCGAGGTACACGATGGTACCGGGCCGGAGTTCGGGGTTGCCTTTGAGGTCGTTATAGCGCAGAATCTCGCGTTTGAAAAGGTGATACTCTTTTGCGATGGATGCGTAGGTCTCTCCCTCCATGGCATACACGAAAGGAACTCCGTTCAAGGAGTAGAGCTTGCGGTCCAGGCTGAAGGAGAATTCCTCCGAGACGGGGACGGATACGGCCGTGTTGGTGCGGATGATCACCGGCTCTTCAATCTTGTGAGGAGGTGCCGGCATGGCGGCAGCTTCCTGCGGCGTCATGGTGTCATAGCGGGAGAGGTCATAGTCCTCAATGTATTTGATGAGTTTGGCGGGATACTTGGGGTCTGTCGCATAACCGGCCTTCTTGAGGCCGTAAGCCCAGCCCTTGTAGTCTGTAGTTTCCAGGTCAAAGAGGAACTTGTAGCGGTCCCGGTAGCGGAGGAAGTCCGAGTGGTCCCGGAAGCTTTCTTCGGGAGAGTCATACACGCGGAAGCATTCTCCCCGGGCATCGTCGTCATGGTACATGGTCTTCCCCTTCCAGCCCACATGGCACTTGATGCCAAAGTGGTTGTTCCCTTCCTTTGCCAGGCGGGAGAGGCCGGAGCCGGACTCCAGAAGCCCCTGTGCCAGCGTGATACTGGCGGGTACACCGCTCCGGTGCATCTCCTCTACGGCGAGGGAAGCATAGCGTTTGATATATCGTTCCTGGGGCGTATCGTCCCCCGCTGCCCATGCGAGCAGCCCAAGCAAAAAAATAGCGGCTACAAGAATTTTCTTCATAGCCGCTAAGTTACGAAAAATTCTTCAAAACTGGATTCTATCTACAATGCCGCGTTGACGCAAAAACGCCATTCTGTGCGTTCTGTGTGTCAACGCGGCAAGGTTTTTGGGCAAAACGGGCGTTTTTGCTGCCGCGTTGACGCAAAATCGGCCTCTGGCGCATTCTGTGTGTCGACGCGGCCAGGAACTAGATATCGTAGTCCTCCCCGTCCGACGTGGCGTAGGTTTCCGGGAAGATGGCGCGGCATTCGGCCTCGTAGGGGCGGATGTCGGTGTTGCGGGAGGAATAGTGGCCGATGAGAAGCTTGGCGGCACCGGCAGCAAGGGCTACCTGCGCGGCCTGTGCGGTGGTGGAGTGGTGGCGAAGCGCACCTTGGTCGGCCAGATCATGAAGGTACGTTGCCTCGTGATAGATAACGGTAGTGCCTTTGAGCCAATCGGCCTCCTCCGGAAAGGGAGCGGTGTCGGTGACGTAGGCGTAGCTGCGGGGGACAAAGGGCTTGTAGGCGGCTTCGGAGACCGGGATGGAGCTGCCATCGGCCCGGAGGACATCCTCCCCGCGCTTGAGGGTGCCGATCTCCGTGAGGGTGAGGCCGAACTCTTCGATGGCCTCCTTGTACACGTTGAAGGGCGGTTCTTTTTCCTCGAAGCGGAAACCGAAGGTCTCGATGCCGTGGTTCAGCGGGAACGCCTCAACGCGGAGGCTTTTGGTTTCCAGGATGGTCTCCGGCTCCTTCATCTTCAGGGGCGTGTAACGGATTTCGAAGCCGATGCCGTCTCCGTAGTAGCTGAGGAAGAACTTGAGGATGGGACCGAAATTCGCGGGGGCGAAGATGTTGAGGGGCACCTGCCGGCCTTTCATGCCCAGGGTGGAGAGCAGGCCGAAGATCCCGAAGACGTGATCCCCGTGAATATGGGTGAGGAAAAGGGAATCCAGCTTCATCATGGGTACCTTGTGGGCTACCATGGCGTACTGGGTTCCTTCTCCACAGTCCAAAAGGAATAAGCGCCCGTGCACTTGGAGTGCCTGGGCGCTTTGATTCCGGCCCCTTACGGGCATGGCCGAAGCCGTGCCCAATAAGGTGACCTTAAATATATGGGGTGAATTACTCACCCTTCTCGAGCTGCTCCTTGAGGGCGGCCAGGGCGGAGATGTCACCGAGGGTGGTCTTCTCTACATTGCTCTGGACCTTCTTGATGGCCTTCTTGGTGCCTTCGGCCTCGGCGGTTTCCTTGGCCGCCTTGGCTTCCTGGTAGGTGCGGACGTGGGACACGCGGATGGTGCGGGTGCTGCGGCGCAGATCCACAACCTTCACGGGCAGGGTTTCACCGACGATGGGGGCCTTGCCGTCTTCCTTGGTGAGTTCGCGGTTGAAGGCGCTTACCTCAGTGCCGTCGGCCAGGGTGAGGGTGGTGTTCTTGTCACCGATCACGCTCACGGTAGCGTCAACGACAGTGCCTACAGGATACTTGGCCTCGAGCTCATCCCAAGGGTTGGGGGTGAGCTGCTTGTGACCCAGGGACAGCTTGTGGCTGTTCTCGTCGAAGTCCAGGATGACAACGTCAATCACGTCACCGCTCTGAACCATCTCGGCGGGATGCTTGATCTTGTTCCAGGAGAGGTCGGAGATGTGGATGAGACCCTCTACGCCGTCCTCAAGCTCTGCGAATACACCGAAGTTGGTGATGTTGCGGACGGTAGCCTTGTGCTGGGAGCCCACGGGATACTTGTCGCGGATGCTCTCCCAGGGGTTGGAAGTGAGCTGCTTGATACCGAGGGACATCTTGCGGGCCTCGCGGTCCAGGGTGAGGATGACGGCCTCTACCTCGTCTCCCATCTTCAGGAATTCCTGAGCGCTGTGCAGACGGGGGCTCCAGCTCATTTCGCTCACGTGTACGAGACCTTCCACGCCGGGCTCAACCTCTACGAAGGCGCCGTAGTCGGCCACGGCCACTACCTTACCCTTCACGGTGTCACCCACCTTGAGGTCAGGGGACAGGGCCTCCCACGGGTGAGGAGTGAGCTGCTTGAGACCGAGGGCGATGCGCTTCTGCTGCTCGTTGAAGTCGAG
>DGHE01000135.1 GCA_002392525.1 Bacteroidales bacterium UBA3856
CAGCTCAACTGGATGTACTGGCGCTATTTCATGTGGAACTTCGTGGGCCGCCAGAACGACATCCATTCCCCGGTGCCCGGGAACGTTTTCTACGGCAACTGGGAAAGCGGTATCGGCTTCCTCGATGCCGTGCGCCTCGGAGACCAGTCCGACGCTCCTTCTCCGCTGGCCGGCAACAAGGGCAAGAATCACTACTTCTTCCTGCCGCTGCTGCTGGGCCTCCTGGGCCTGGTGTTCCAGTTTGACAAGGACAAGCGCGGCAGCTGGCTGGTGTTTCTCATGTTCTTCATGACGGGCATAGCCATCGTACTGTATCTCAATCAGCCGCCGTACCAGGTGCGGGAACGCGACTATGCCTATGCAGGCTCGTTCTATATGTTCGCCATCTGGATCGGCCTGGGTGTGGCGGCGCTTTACGAGTGGCTGCAATCATCGGCCTTCATGAAGAAGGTGCCTGCAAAGGCCGTGGCCTGCGGCGTTTCTGTGCTGTGCCTGGGCGTTCCGGCCCTCATGGCCGCCCAGAACTGGGACGACCACGACCGTTCGCATCGGTACACGGCCCCCGAGATGGCCTACAACTACCTCAATTCGGTGGGCAGGAACGGCATGCTCGTCACCCATGGAGACAACGATACTTTCCCGCTGTGGTATGCGCAGGAGATTGAAGGAATCCGCACGGATGTCCGCGTAGTGAATACGTCCCTGCTCGGAACCGACTGGTACATTGACCAGATGAAGTGGGCATGCAACGAGAGCGCTCCGCTGCCGCTCAAGGTGCCGGCCCGCCAGTATCTGTACGGAACCAACGAGTTCGTGTACATTGCCTACGACGACGGCTCTCCCATGCTGCTGTCAGACGTCATGGACGTGTTCCGCGACCCCAAGATGAAGGTGGCCCTGGAAAGCGGACTCAAGCTGGATTTCATCTGCGCCCGCAATCTGGTGATACCCGTGAACAAGGAAAACTGCCTGAAATACGGAATCGTCCCCGAGAAGTTCGCTTCGGAAATCCCCGACAGCATCACGCTCACCATCTCCAAGGACAAGAACTACATTTCCAAGCCGGAACTTTTTATGCTGGATCTGCTGTCCAACTATGAGTGGGACCGTCCGCTCAATCTGCTCAATATGGGCGGAGACCTCAACGTTGGCATCAAGGATTACCTCATGTATGACGGTTTCTCCTACCGCTTTACGCCCATCCGCAACAAGGTGAGCTCTACGGATGCCGGCAGGGTGGATGCCATCGGCCTGTATGAGAAGATGAAGACGGTCTACAAGTGGGATGCCCTGAAGCGGAAGGACTATTTTGTGGACTATCAGAATATGTACACCTTCCTGGGCGTGCTTTCCCAGCGTCAGCTGTTCCTGACCGTTTCCAACGCGCTCATCGATGCCGGTGAGACGGAGAAGGCCCTGGAAATGCTGGATATGTGCCAGGAGGTCTTCCCTGAGGAAAACTTCCCGCTGGAGAGCATTTCCGTGGGCTTCAGCGGCAACGACTACATGGTGGCCCAGATCATTGAGAACTACTACTATCTCGGAGAATCCGGGAAAGCCCGCGAACTGGCCACCCGCATGGGAGATGAGCTTCTTGAGACCAGCCGCTTCTTCCTGGAGTGGGGAAGCTTGGGCCGGCAGGAATTCGAGACCGCCAGCCGCGTGCTCCTCTATATAGCCGATGTGTGCAAGCAGTACGGAGACAAGACGCTGGGAACGGCCATGGTCGATGCCCTGGAGCAGCTCCTGCACGCCGCTTCGGGCAGCGAGTATGCCCTGGAACGCGAAGATACACTTGAAGTAAAATAATATGAAACGAACTCTGTCAATCCTTCTTTCCCTGGTCTTCTGCATCACGGCTGCCGCCCAGGCGAAAGACAAAGAAAAAGAGAAGAAAGACGCTCCCGCTCCCGTTAAGCTGGAGTTCAGCCAGGGCCTTTTCTCCGTTGCCAACAACGAGAAAGACTGGTACCTGGAAATTCCCGATTCCCTTCTTGGCCGCCGCATCCTGGCCGTTACGCGCTTCCAGGCCAACACCATGGGCGCCGGCGAGTATGGCGGTGAAGAGGTGAACGACGTCATGCTGTACTGGGAAAAGGCTCCCACCGGCAACCTGCTCCTCAGGGTGGACGTCGTCAACGTGGAGGCTCCCGAGGCCGATGCCATCGCCCAGGCGGTGCGCGTGAGTTCCGAAAACCCTATTGTGGCGTCCTTCAAGCCGGAGAAAGAAGCATCGGCCGGTACCACCCGCATCAAGGCCAACAGCCTGTTCGAGGGAGACCTGCAGGTGTTCTCGCTGGGCGCTGCCGCCAAGAAACAGTACAACCTGGGCGGAGTCAAGGCCGATGCCAGCTTCATCGGGAGCATGCGCACCTATCCCATCAATACGGAGGTGACGGTGACCAAGACGTTCGCCTACAACCAGCCGCAGGGCAATCAGGGCGGTCCGGCCCGTTCGGGCAGCCTTCCTGCGGGCCGTGAGGCCGGCGTGGTTACGATGGTGCTCAATACGTCCTTCCTGCTGCTCCCGGAAGTACCCATGCAGCAGCGCTGGTTCGACGCCCGTGTGGGTTACTTCGCCGGCGGCTATACGCATTTCTCCGATGACCAGCAGGGGGTGGAGCCTGTCCGCTACATTACCCGCTGGCGTCTCGAACCCCGTCCCGAGGACGTTGAAAAACAGAAGAGGGGAGAGCTCGTCGAGCCCGCCAAGCCCATTGTTTATTATATCGATCCCGCTACGCCCAAGCAGTGGCGCCCGTACCTCATTGCCGGCGTAAACGACTGGCAGGTCGCCTTCGAGCAGGCCGGATGGAAGAACGCCATCCGTGCCGAGGAGTGGCCGGAGAATGCCGAGGAACTGGGCATGAGCCTGGAAGATGCGCGTTTCTCCGTCATCCGCTATCTGGCTTCCCCCATTGCCAATGCCTACGGCCCCAACGTGCACGATCCCCGCAGCGGTGAAATCCTGGAAAGCCATATCGGCTGGTATCACAATGTGATGACGCTGGTGCATGACTGGTATCAGGTGCAGGCTGCCGCCGTGGACCCCCGCGCCCGCAGCTTCCGCTTCTCCGACGAGCTCATGGGAGACCTCATCCGCTTTGTGTCTTCCCACGAGGTGGGCCATACGCTGGGACTTCGCCACAACAAGGGCTCATCCAGCTTCACTCCCGTTGAAAAACTGCGTGACAAAGCCTGGGTTGAGGCCAACGGTCACACCGTGAGCATCATGGACTATGCCCGTTTCAACTATGTAGCCCAGCCCGAAGACCATATCGAAAAGGCCGGTCTGTATCCCCGCATCAACCTCTATGACAAGTGGGCCATCGAGTATGGTTACAAGCCCACGTACATCTCCGATCCCAAGGAAGATCACCTGTGGTGGAACAAGGAGATCATCGCCCGCCTGAAGGCCGAGCCGCGCCTGTGGTTTGGCGGTGAGGGTAACGACCAGGATCCCCGCGCCCAAAGCGAGGATCTCGGAGACGATGCCGTGGCTGCCAGCGAGTATGGTATCCTGAACCTGCAGCGCATCATCGGCCAGCTTCCTGCCTGGAACACCGAGGAGGCCAATATGTATACCAACCTGAACCGGATGTACGACGCCGTGGTGTCCCAGTACGGACGCTACATGGGGCATGTGGCCCAGAACATCGGCGGCCGTTACATTACGAATAAGAGCGTGGAGCAGGCCGGCCCCAAATACGCCCCCGTCCCCCGGGAGCACCAGAAAAAGTGCCTGGAGTTCCTGAACGCCCGCGTGTTCACGCGTCCTTCCTGGCTGGTGGAACAGCCCTACATCTTCAACCTCACCGACAGCCCCGAAAAGGAACTCTACCCCATTATTAATAATGTAGTGGGCGCGGGTTTCCTCCTCAGCCCCATCCGTATGGACCGCATGGGCCAGTTTGCGCAGGCATCGGCCGGCAATTACAGCCCCGAAGAGTACATGAAGGACCTGCACGGCATGGTGTTCACGGAGCTTGAGAAGGGCGGCAAAGTGTCCAGCTATCGCCGTTATCTCCAGAACCGCTTTGTGACCGTAGCTGTTACCGTAGTGAGCTCCGACGCTTACAAGAGCTACGCCAGCCGTGCCCTCATCCTGGGCGAGCTCCTCGCCATCCAGAAGAAAGCCGCCAAGGCCAAGTCCTCCGACCCCGCCACGCAGGCTCACTGGCAGTCCATCGCCGTCCAGATTGAGAAGGCGCTGAAATAGTCGCGCTTTTGATATAAACGGCTGACTATCAGTACTTTTGGAAATTCTCTTTAGGCCGATCAGCCTAAAGAGATTTTTTTAGTGTGCTGGTAATCAGCCGATTATGCCGCTATCGCTTGAGGCGTACGTAGATGCTCAGGGGCAGCACTTTGCCGAAGGAGTCGTTGAAGGCGAGCTCGCCGGAGGTCATTTCCTTGAACTGGCCCTTGAAGGCTTCGCGCACGACGGTTTCGCCGAGGGCGGCACTGTAGCCGTTGGAGTAGAGGTTAAGGACCATGAAGGCGTCGCGCTCGCTGAGGATGGCCGATACATTCTGGAGCAGGCCGAAGAGGAGCTCGTCCAGTTTCCACTTTTCGCCGTCGGGGCCGTGGCCGTAGGCAGGGGGATCCAGGATGATGCCATCGTACTTGTTGCCGCGTTTGGCTTCGCGCTTAGCGAACTTGAGGGCATCTTCCACCACCCAGCGTACGCCGTCCAGGCCGCTGCGCTCCATGTTCTCGCGGGCCCAGGTGACTACCTGGCGCACGGAGTCCAGGTGGGTGACATCGGCCCCGGCGCATTTGGCGGCAAGCGATGCGGCTCCCGTGTAGGCAAAGAGGTTGAGCACCTTGGGGGCCGGCAGTCCGTTGGCCTTGTGGATGCGGGCGAGGCGGCTGGTCTCCTTATAGATAAACTCCCAGTTGGGGGCCTGCTCGGGGAACACACCCACGTGCTTGAAGGAGGTGAGCCCCAGCCGGAGGGCAATGTGCAGGTCGCTGGCAGCGTGCGTCTCCGGATCCGGGGCACCGTTGTAGGCAATGCTCCACTGGTCGTCCATGCGCTTAGACTTGTTCCATGTGCCGCTGTCCTCTTTGCCCGCCTTGCCAAAGCCGGCACCGGGCTGGAAAGTTACGTGCAGGAGGCGTTTCCAATCGGCCTCGCTCATGGACGGCGTCCACAGAGCCTTGGGCTCCGGCCTGCGCAGCACGTACTTGCCAAAGCGCTCCAGCTTTTCGCCGTTGCCACTGTCCAGAAGCTCGTAATCTTTCCAATAATTTGCGGGAAATTCCACTGCCATAGCTCCAAAATTTTTGCAAAGATAGTCATTTTTGGAGAAAGAGCTCCGGCAAGGCCAATGGGCGAATCTTTGTAAACCTCTGATTGTCAATGCTGTCACGGATTCTCTTTAGGCAGAACAGCCGAAAGAGAAAAACCTAAAGCGTTGGTGGACAGCGCGTTATAGGGATTCGCGAAAAGGGGGAATATTGCCAAGGAAAGCCCTTTTTTGAAAATCGGGCAAAGATTGCTAACTTTGTGGGCTCGAAAGTTTTTACACACACATACAACTTATGCAACAATTCATTGACAAGTACGACTTCAAAGGCAAGAAAGCCATCGTACGCGTAGACTTCAACGTTCCCCTGAACGAGAATTTCGAAATCACCGATGACACCCGTATCCGCCGTGCCATGCCCACCCTCAAGAAGGTGCTCGCCGATGGTGGTTCCGTCATCATCATGTCCCACCTGGGCCGTCCCAAGAAGGTAGATCCCAAGTTCTCCCTCAAGCACATCGTGGCCCGCGTGAGCGAGTGCCTGGGCGTTCCCGTCCAGTTCGCCGATGACTGTCAGAAGGCAAAGGCCCAGGCCGATGCCCTGAAGCCCGGCGAGGCCCTCCTCCTGGAGAACCTGCGTTACTACGCTGAGGAAGAAGGCAAACCCCGCGGCCTGGCCGAGGACGCCTCCGAAGAGGAGAAGAAGGCCGCCAAGGCTGCCGTGAAGGCTTCCCAGAAGGAGTTCGTCAAGACCCTCGCCAGCTATGCCGACTGCTACATCAACGATGCTTTCGGTACGGCTCACCGCGCCCACGCTTCCACCGCCCTCATCGCCGAGTACTTCCCGAACGACAAAATGTTTGGCTACCTCATGGAAGGTGAGATCAAGGCCATTGACAACGTGCTCAAGAACGCTCAGCGCCCCCTCACCGCTATCATCGGCGGTTCCAAGGTGAGCTCCAAGCTGGCTGTCCTGAAGAACCTCGTGAGCAAGGTGGACAACCTCATCATCGGTGGCGGTATGGGCTACACCTTCATCAAGGCCCAGGGCGGTAACATCGGCATGTCCCTCCACGAGGACGAGCTCATCCCCGATGCACTCGAAATCTTGAAGACCGCCAAGGAAAAGGGCGTGAACGTTTCCCTCTCCGTTGAGACCGTCGCCGGCCAGAAGTTTGAGAACGACACCCCCCAGCGCATCTTCTCCACGCACGATATCGATCCCGAGTGGGAAGGCATGGACGCCGGTCCCGCTTCCCTGGAGAACTGGAAGAAGATCATCCTCTCTTCCAAGACCATCCTCTGGAACGGTCCCGTGGGCGTGTTCGAGCTGCCTAACTTCGCAAAGGGTACCCTCCAGATTGCCGAAGACCTGGCCGAGGCCACCAAGAACGGCGCTTACACCCTGGTGGGTGGCGGTGACTCCGTCGCTGCCGTTACCCAGATGGGTTATGCCGACAAGGTCTCCTACGTCTCCACCGGCGGCGGCGCCATGCTCGAAGCCATCGAAGGCAAGGAGCTCCCCGGCGTGGCAGCTATCCGCGGATAAAACCCTGCGCCCGCAGAAACTGCGGGACAATCGGCCCGAGGTGTTTTTCGTAAGCGCCTGTCAGCTAATATGTTACAGAAATCCTCTGCGCTATTTTGCGCAGAGGATTTCTATAAGTGGCTGGAGACAAGTTGTTTACGAAAAACGCTGTGTGCGAACGTATATCGAAAAATGTCTATACCCGAAAAGGTATAGTTTGGCAATAATCCAATAATTTTATACCCTAAAGGTGGCAATTTGAAAAAAATATTCTATATTTGCCCCCAAAAGGGTATAATCAATGAGCATTTCTGTACATATTAAGCAAAAGAGGAAAACTCACCATCTTACTCAGGTGGAACTTGCCGAACGTTCCGGTGTCGGGCTCAGATTCGTCAGGGAAATGGAACAGGGTAAAAAAACGCTCCGCATGGATAAAGTAAATCAGGTTCTTGCCCTGTTCGGTGAAGAACTTGGGCCGGTTAAAACCAGCAAATCATGAAGCAGGCACGCATTTACATTAAAGACATCTTCTGCGGCATTCTTACAGAGGACGAAGAGGGATACCATTTCTTTTACGATTCCTCATACATGAGTACTCCAGAAGCCAGGCCACTCAGTCCCACTATGCCTCTTTCGCGGAAACAATACGATAAAGAAATGATGTTTCCCGTCTTTGACGGCCTTATTCCCGAGGGGTGGCTGCTCAACATTGCCTCCAACACATGGAAAATTGACCCGCGGGACAGAATGTCCCTTTTAATGGCTTGTTGTAAGGACTGCATTGGAGATATAAGCGTAACACCGATGAACAATGAGTAAGTGTCTATACTGTTATCAAGAATTGCCGGAGGGGGTGAGACATTATCATCCTGCCTGTGCACAGAAGTTTTTCGGTTCCAGGACAGCTCCGATTTTACCTTACACTCGTGATAATATGTCCGAGATGGCAAAAAGGGTAATCAGCGCAAGCACTTCTGTGACCGGGGTGCAGGCAAAAATGTCTCTGGACCTGGATAGGGGGAAGAAAAATGAGCCGGCGAAATTCACGGTTGTAGGGTTGTGGGGGAAATATATATTCAAGCCACAGGCAACTAAATACAAGTGCCTTCCCGAATTAGAAGATTTAACCATGAAAATGGCGGCGGCATCGGGCATCCGTACCGTAGAACACTCATTGATTCCCATGGCCGATGACGAGTTGGGTTTCATTACACGCCGTATAGACCGTGATGACAGAGGCCGGAAATTGTCCATGCTGGATTTTTGTCAGCTTTCCAATCGCCTTACCGAGCATAAATATTACGGGACTTACCCGCAGCTGGCTGAAACAATAATGCGCTTTTCATCGGCCCCTGTCCTTGATGTTCAGCGTTTTTGGGAGATAGTGCTGTTCTCATGGATTACGGGTAACTCAGACATGCATTGCAAAAACTTTTCCCTGATTGAAATCGGCCAGGGAGAATATGAACTTTCACCTGCCTATGACCTTCTCGCCGTGCTGCTTGCCGACCTTGATGACAAAGAAGAAATGGCTATGCCGTTCACTGTAGGAGGCAGAAAGAACGGTTTTACAAGAGAGGCTTTCGTGACCGCAATGGCAGAGAGCGGTATAACAACCCGCATGTCTGACAGAATAATCACGAAGGTATGCTCGAACTATTCTAAGTGGAACACCCTCATCGATATGTCATTTCTGCCCGACGACCTGAAAGAAGCCTATCGGTTGCTTATCAATAACCGTCTTCAGCGGATTGGGGAGCTGCAGGTGGCTGACAACGAGCAGTTGTGAAAACGCTACCGCTTGGCGCGGACGTAGATTGAAAGCGGCAGGACTTTGCCGAAGGAATCATTCAGGGCCAGTTCACCGGAGGTCATCTCCTTGAGCTGGCCTTTGAAGGCTTCACGCACGACGGTTTCGCCAAGGGCGGCGCTGTACCCGTTGGAGTAGAGGTTCAGGACCATGAAGGAGTCCCGTTCGCCAAGGATTTCGGAAACATTCTGAAGAAGACCGAAGAGGAGCTCGTCCAGCTTCCATTTTTCGCCGTCAGGGCCATGGCCGTATGCGGGAGGGTCCAGGATGATACCGTCATACTTGTTGCCGCGTTTTGCTTCACGCCGCGCAAACTTGAGTGCGTCTTCCACCACCCAGCGGATGCCGTCAAGGCCGCTGCGTTCCATGTTTTCGCGCGCCCAGGTGACTACCTGACGCACGGAGTCCAGATGGGTGACATCGGCCCCGGC
>DGHE01000064.1 GCA_002392525.1 Bacteroidales bacterium UBA3856
CCGACCGGGGGTTGCCCAGACCGCGATCGATGGTCCGGGCCTGGAGTGAGAGCGATGCCGCCAGGGCAGTCATCGTCACAAGCAGTAGTTTTTTCATAGTATCATTTATTTCAAATTTTCAAAGATAATGTTTTTTCTAAGAAGTCGCTATATACTTAGCCCTGAAGCGACGTTCCCGGAGGGCTATTTTGCCCCATCATTTGGACGAGGTCCCATTTTAGGGGGTGGACCTGGTCCACCGACTGTGCCACTGAGGGCCCTGGAAGGCACACATGCTGGACCAGGTCCAGGGGTTAAAATGGGACCTCGTCCAAATGATAGGGAGACCTCGTCCATCCCCTCCGGGCTACAAGAAAGACCTGCCAGACCGGCAGGTCTTTCTTGTAGCCCATAATAGTCTTCGACAATGAGGGGCATGCCCCTCAAACTCCCCAGCCCTCTGGGCTCCTTTTGTCGCCATACCCAAATGACCTCCTGTAAACCATTAGATTTCCGTTTTAGTTATTAATCGGCAGTGACGATGTAAGGATAATTATCCTTGTCCGAGTCGGTATTCTCTTTCACGGAATAGCCTGCGGGGATAGTGATTTTGCTCCGGCCCATATAACCGGCCGTGGTGGCAGGATTGAAAGCGAACTTGCCACCATAGATGGTGACGGGGCTTTGGTTATAATCCGCATCCGGATTGGAATCAAAGTGGAGTCCGAATTTACCGCCGTAGATGATGACGGAGCCGTTTTTTCCGTAGGTGCTGAACCCAACGTATTCCCCGCTTTTCACGACATAATGGTGTCCGTCGGTATAGACGCCCTGCTCAACGTTTCCCACTTTGAGGTTGTCCAGAACAACCGTTCCGACGTATTCCGCTCCCCAGCCGACGTTTCCGTCCAGCAGGTTGGTGACGGTGCCGTTGCAGAGCAGGACCAGACGCCCGAGGGTGTTGTTTCTCATATGGACATTGTAGACTTTGTGCCCGTTTAAATTAATGATTCCGCTCTGGCGGGTGACGATTTGAGTTCCGTAGGCTATGTCGTTGTCCAGGATCCAGCAAGGAATCCCCGTTGTGCAGTTGTTGAATGCATCCAGACTGTTTACCTCCACGAAGTGGTCGGGGACCGTAATGTCTATACTGCTGGTGAATCCTCCGTCCACGGTTTTGGCTGTAATGGTTGCCGCCCCATCCCTTAGGGCTGACACCAGGCCGTTTTCATCGACCGTAGCGACTTCCGGGTTGGAGCTGCTCCAGGTGACACGGTTGTCGATGGCGTCGTCGGGGAGCACTTTCGCACGGAGCTGGACGTATTCTTCCGGGAGCATCGGTTCCACTTCCGCGTTAAGGATAAGAACACCGCTTGCGTGCGGACGGTCGCCGTAGACGGCGCGGACGGAGCAGCCGATGTAACGATCCCAGCCCGCGAGCCGCGGCGAGCCTTCGGAGACTCTGAAACAATAAGCGGAATACGGCGGAAGCCCTTCCGAATATAGCGAAGAAGACCAGTAGTATCCCTGTGACTCCTTATCATAATTGCGATCGGAAGCCACCATATAGCCAGCCAGCGGAAGATATATGGACGCTCCGTTAATATTGCTGGTCACTTTTGCCACCTTGACGCCATAGAGCTCCGTGAACTCCAGTGAGCAGTTTTCCACCAGTTCGGCCCACTCGGCCTGGGAGGGCATACGCCACTTTTCTCCGTACCGTTCCGCATAGCTTTCTACGGCCGCATCGTCCTCCGGATCCAGAATAAGCTTCCCGTCGGGCGCTCCTTCTCCAACCCAATAACTTGCATCGCTGTAATCACCGAAGTATTTAGTGAAAAAGTAATCACCGTTTACATTCTTAATGTGCTTGCAATAATCCCATTCATACACTTCCTGCTCATAGCAATTGCCCCAGGAAAAATAGTATCCCCAAAGATTCAAGGCCGAGACGAATTCACCATAGTCTCTCAGGGCAACGGCGCCTACGTTTCTGTCTGCCCATTTGACGGACAGACCCATATCCACCATTTTGGGCTTGTCGCTAGCCACGATGATATGGCAGGAGGCCGATTTACCTCCCGCTTTGGCGGTAATGGTGACCTCCCCTTCTTCATGGGCAACCACCTCGCCGCCTTCAACGGTTGCGATGGCAGGGTCGGAAGTCTCCCAGGTAACGGTTTTGTCAGTAGCATTTTCCGGGAGCACCGTGGCTGTAATGCAGTGGACCACTACCTCCGGCCACATCAGGGCTTCATTGTTGTCCAGCGTGACGGATTCCACGGGAATCTCTGCCGGCGGTTGAGGGTCCGGGTCCGGAGTCGGATCCACGGAAGGCTTGGTTTCCGGCTTGCATCCGGCAATGGCAATCAGCAGCATAGCTGCGGCAAAAAGTCTTTTCATAATCGTGTCGTTTTGCACAAAGATAGCCGGACGCCGGAAAGACGAGGTCACAATTCAAATAAAACAGGGTCGCAATTCTTTGAAAGTTGCTTACACGCCTTGTCGCTTCGATATTATGCCACTTTTTCCTTTAATAGTAATCACTGCTGTCCTCGTCCAAATGATAGGGAGACCTCGTCCATCCCCTCCGGGTTACAAGACAGCCAGCTTGTAGATCTCTGAAATGTGCGTGAAGCCGCGCTTCTCAAAGAAACGGTGCGCGGCGTGGTTGTCCTTGCCGGATTCCAGGTAGATGCCGCTTACGCCGCGCTCGCGCAGCCAGCCGATGGCCGTTTGAAGCAGGGCGTCCCCGGTTCCGTGGCCCCGGTAGTCCTCCTTGACGAGTACGTCGCACACCATTCCATAGGGCGCGTCGCCGTCTTCTTCGATATCGGCCACCACAAAACCCACAATGTCGCCCTCGTCGGAAAGGGCCTTCCATACCCTCGCAATCGTCTCGTTTTCCAGGTGCAGCCGGATGTACTCCATCCATTTCTCACGGGCGTCCGGGGCCGTTCTCACGATGAGACGGCCATCCTGGACGGAACCTTCTCCCACCCCCATCTGGATTTCTCCGTGGGAGATGTATTCCGGGTGTGCAGCCAGGTGACTAAAGAAAAGGTCGGCCAGGGCCGGAGCGTCTTGCAGCTTTGCAATTTCAATCTTCATAGTTTATCAGTGATTTAATGCGTTCCCAGATGTTCCTGATGGCGTTACTCACCACCAGAAGCAGGGCAAATATGGTGATACAGGCAATTACGGCCACCACAATGGCCGACAGCCGGTTACTCTCGAATCCAAAGTAGGTGAGGAAGGGCATTTCGTCCTCCTGGAAGAACAGCTCAAAGGTAGAAGCCACGGAAATGATGGCCAGGATGATGTTGAGGAGGAACTCGCTGCGCATGGACTTGTAGTCCGAGAGGTTGTGCAGGCTGTTATCCACGCTCTCCATGAGGGCTCCCAGGCGCTCGTAGTCTTCGCTCAGGCCCAGGCGGGCGGTGGTTCGGTCAAACATCACCTTGTGCGAAGGGAATTTGGAGTATTTGACCACGTCCAGCTGTGTCACCATCCGCGTGAGCCGCATGGACAGGGACGCGTTGGCTCCAATCAGGTCCTGCGACGATTTTTTCTCTGCGTTGAGGGTAGAAAGCACCACCGTATCCGTAGCCAGGCCAATAACATACTTCTTGGCCAGAATCATCTGCAGGATAAGGAGGTATTCCGGCCAGGAGACGTGGTAGTGAGCGCGCTCCTTGAGGTGCTCTTCCCAGTTTACGCCCTCTTCACCTGCTCCTCTCCGCCCATACGTGCCGATGACCACGCACAGGCTGCTGCCCGCCAGAACGAGGTCGTCCGTGTCGATGGCAATGTTCTCCCCGCATACCTCGTCGAAGGCGGCCGAATCCCGGTAGGGCCACTCCTCCGGATAGAGGGAAAGCAGGCCGATGAGCTCGTTCTTGTGCTCTTCCCGAATGTGGTCGATAATCTGGGCCTCCGTAAGACGGTCCGGGCGATCCGGAGAAAAGAGGTCTGTCCCGTCCGGCTCAATGTGCTGGATGTTCTCCCACACGTCCACCATGGCGTAATGCAGGTCATTGTCCACGGAAAAGGGCGTCTTTTTCCATCGGCGGGCAAATTTCTGCCGCTCTCCCACCGGGATGTCTTTCTTGAACCGCGAGCAGTGCCGATAGATGAAGTTCTTGTAGCGGAGGGCGACGGCGTCAAAACTGCGGCCGGTGCCCAGGTTCCGGATAGCTTCCGGCGTGTCCAGCGGGTTACCGTCGGCGTCCAGCCAGATGGCGTCAATCGAGAGATGGGCCTTGTAGTCTATGCTGGTTTTGTCTTCGCCTTCGTCCGTAGACCAGAACTCTGCGCTGAGCCAGGTGCTCAGGAGTACGATGATATGGTCTGTGGTCACCGGGCAGGAAAGCCGGCAGGCCTCTCCGTCAAACAGGAAGCGGTAAGTGATGCTCACGGTGTGCCCGAAGAACAGGTTCATCTCCACATTGCAGTGACCGCTGAGGGTAGCCTCGTAGATAGCTTCGTCCTTGGCCGGAACGATGGGCATGGTAAAGTCAAAGCCCCGGAGGCTGTATCGGCGCACATTGCCCTGCCCTTTCAGCGGACTGCTGTCCGGCAGGACGAAGATCTGGTTCTCGATGTCACGCTCCACCCATACGATGGGAACCCCGAGGGCATCGGCCTTCAGGTCCTTGTCCTTCCTGTCCAGAGCCCCTTTGGGCAGGATGAATTCCTTGGTGTGGTGAACAGAGAACGTCTGAATGAAGACCACGGAGAACCCTGGATAAGTAAGCATCTGTGACATATTGCCCTTGCGTTTAATTTTTCCAAAGATAGT
>DGHE01000117.1:0-2917 GCA_002392525.1 Bacteroidales bacterium UBA3856
CTTTTCGCAGCTTACCACGTCTTTCATCGCCTCCGGATAGCCTAGGCATCCTCCGTTCGCTCTTCGTTCCTTTCTCTTGTACGCTTCCAGGCCCGTGAGGCCCTTCCGCGTGTGAATCACGAATATTTCTATTCGTTTGCTCTTGCCTATTGAAATTGTAGTCCACAATCTTTTACGAAAATTTCCGTATAAGTTTACAGACTAAATTCTATCTTTTGCTTTACCTCTAATCTATTCTCTCAGTATTGTCAATGAACTACCCCGTTTCGAACGGGACTGCAAAGGTAGTAACTTTTTTTCTCCTGACAAATTTTTTTTAACTTTTTTTGAAAATATTTTTTTCGTAGCTTTGTGATGCCATATATAATAGGAGATAACGTATACAAAAAATAACTTCCTTACATGAAAAAACTTTTTTCCATCCTTCTTATGGCTGCCATCTGCCTCCCGGCAGCCGCACAGGAAAAACAGAAAGGCGAAATCGTTAAAAAAGGTATCAACTTCGGCCCCCTCCCGGCTGTCGGCTATTCCTCAGACCTGGGTTGGCACTACGGCGCCCTCACCGATATTTACTGGTACGGAGACGGCACCGTCTATCCGGACTATGTCTGGAAGGCCAACGTGGAGGCCTCCTGGTATTCCAAGGGCAATTCCGTGTACCACGCTTTCTTCGACAGCAAGTACCTCATCCCCGGCATCCGCGTATCGGCAGACCTTACTTACCTGGGCAACAAAACCAGCAACTTCTATGGCTTCAACGGCGCCGCCGCCCGCTACCTCAAGGATATGGACAAGATCGTAGACGGCCAGGGCCTGTACCTGATGCGCCGCGATAACTTCCGCGTGGAACTCACCGCCCAGGGCAAGATTGGAGAAAGCCACTGGGGCTGGGTGGGCGGTATCGCCTATAATATGTATAAGGTAGGACACGCCGAGAACAGGAGCCTGGACCCGGACCGCACCCTTGACAGGTCCCTCTACGACATTTACGTAGAGAACGACGTCATCCCGGCACAGGAAGCAGGCGGCGGCTCCCACCTGGAGTTCAAGGCCGGCGTTGTCTTTGACACCCGCGACCACGAGAACAATCCCAGCAAGGGCTCCAACCTGGAACTCTTCGTATACGGCTCGCCCGACATCCTCAACGGAAACCGAAACGGCTACCGCAACGACTACCTCAAACTGGCCGTCCACTACAAGCAGTTCTTCACCCTGGTGCCGGACCATCTGGTCTTCGGCGGTCACGTAGCCTACCAGGGCCTCATCGCCGGTAATTCCCCGTTCTACACCCTGCAAACCATTATGCCCATCAACCGCAAGAATATCATCACCGACGGCCTGGGCACCACCAACACCATCCGCGGTACTGTCATCAACCGCTTCCTGGGCAACGGCTATGTATGGGGCAACTTCGAACTGCGCTGGAGCTTCGCCCGCTTCAAACTCTTTAACCAGAACTTCATCCTGGCCACCAATCCGTTCTTCGACCTGGGTATGGTGGTCCAGCCCTACCGTCTGGAACAATTAAAGAAACTGGCCGAGAGCAATGACGTCCTGGCCTCCAAGATGTACACCGGCCAGAACGAAAAACTGCATATGAGCGCCGGTGCCGGCATGCACATCATTATGAACCAGAACTTCAACATCAACTTCGAGTTCGGCAAGTGCTTCGACAAAAACGACGGCGAAGGCTTGGGCATCAACATCGGCCTAAACTACATCTTCTAATATGAAAAAGCTTCTCTATCTGGGTCTGGTGGCCCTTTCTCTCAGCAGCTGCGTAGCCGGCCGCTTCATGGCCCACTACGCCCTCACGCCCACCCCGCACGGGGTGGACGACATCGAACGCACGCGCCATAAGGCCGATTCCCTGCTGCCCGGCAGCACGGCCTGGTACGACAACCTCAAGGCCCAGGGCATCCTCAAGGACGAATGGATTACCGGCGAGGACGGTTACAAGCTGCACGCCTGCTACGCCCCCGCAGCCAACCCGGCCGAGGCACAGGGAACCGCCATCGTGGTGCACGGCTACACGGACAACCACTTCGTATTCCTCTACCTCGTGCGCATGTACCGGGATATCTTCAACTACAATGTGCTGTTCCCCGACCTTCAGTACCACGGTTACTCTGAGGGAGACGAGGTTCAGATGGGATGGAAAGACCGCCTGGACGTACTCAAATGGATTGAGGTGGCCCACGAGAAGTTCAATGACAACTTCATGGTGCTGCACGGCGTATCCATGGGTGCCGCAACGGTAATGATGACAAGCGGTGAACCCCTGCCGGAATACGTGAAGTGTTTTGTGGAAGACTGCGGATACAGCTCGGTGCGAAACCAGTTCAGGAAAAACCTGAAGGACATGAGTCCGCTGCTTCCCACTGCCATCCTCACCAGCGCCAGCATCGTCGCGGGCAAGGAATTCGGCTGGCGTTTCGAGGACGCAGACTGCATGAAGCAGCTGGCAAAAAGCACGCTTCCCATGCTGTTCATCCACGGAGATGCCGACGACTTCGTTCCCTTCGGCCATCTGCAGCAGAACTACGACGCCAAGAAGAAAGGCTACAAGGAAATGTATGTGTGCCACGGCGCCGTGCATGCCAACTCTTACCAGAAAGATCCCGAAACCTACATCTTCAAGGTGTCCAATTTCCTTAAGACTGTCAAGAACATGATCCAACTCGGTTCCTATCCGGACGGGGAGGCATGTGGTTATATCGTAAAATAACATGAGCGCAAATTACATTCTGGCCCTGGACCAGGGGACCAGCTCTTCCCGGGCCATTGTCTTCGACCACGAGGGCAACATCTGCTCCGTGGCCCAGATGGAATTCACCCAGCACTTCCCGCAGCCGGGATGGGTGGAGCACAATCCCATGGAAATCTGGTCGTCGGAGGCGGCCGTCATTGCCGAGGC
>DGHE01000117.1:3024-3589 GCA_002392525.1 Bacteroidales bacterium UBA3856
CCAACCAGCGGGAAACCACCATCGTGTGGGACGCCGAAACGGGCGTTCCCGTGTATAACGCCATCGTGTGGCAGGACCGCCGCACATCGGCCTTCTGCGACGAGCTCAAGGCCCGCGGGCTAGTGGAAAAGATCCGCGAGAAGACGGGCCTTATCATTGACGCGTATTTTTCCGGCACCAAGATCAAATGGATCCTGGACAACGTTCCGGGCGCCCGCGAAAAAGCCCGGGCCGGAAAGCTGCGCTTCGGTACGGTAGACAGCTGGCTGGTATGGCAGCTCACGCGCGGGGAAGTCCACATTACGGACGTTTCCAATGCTTCCCGCACCATGCTGTTCAACATCAACACGTTGGAATGGGACCAGGAACTCCTGGAACTTCTGGACATTCCGGTTTCCATGATGCCCACCGTGAAATCTTCTTCGGAAGTGTACGGTCACACCAAGACCACCATCTTTGCACACGAGGTTCCCATCGCCGGTATAGCCGGAGACCAGCAGGCGGCCCTCTTCGGCCAGATGTGCACCCAGCCCGGCAGCGTAAAGAACACCTACGGCACCGGCTG
>DGHE01000117.1:3641-7505 GCA_002392525.1 Bacteroidales bacterium UBA3856
ACCTACGGCACCGGCTGCTTCCTCCTGATGAACACCGGCACCAAGCCCATCCTTTCGAAGAACAACCTCCTCACCACCGTGGCGTGGAAGATTGGCAATACTGTCAACTATGCCCTGGAAGGCTCCATCTTCGTAGGCGGCTCGGTGGTCCAGTGGCTGCGGGACGGCCTGGGCATTATCCGGTCATCGGCCGATATTGAAGCCCTCGCGGCCAGCGTGCCCGACAACGGCGGCGTCTACTTTGTGCCGGCCCTCACCGGCATGGGCGCCCCCTACTGGGACCAATATGCGCACGGCGTCATCTGCGGCATCACCCGCGGAACCACATCGGCCCACATTGCCCGCGCGGCACTGGAAGGCATCGCTTTCCAGACCATGGACATTGTGCAGGCCATGGAAAAGGACGCCGGCGTAAAGCTGTCGGAGCTCAAGGTAGACGGCGGCGCCTCCCGCAACAACCTCATGATGCAGTTCCAGGCCGATATTCTGGACACTGCCGTCATCCGCCCGGAAATCACCGAAACCACCGCCATGGGTGCCTGCTACCTGGCCGGCCTTGCCGTGGGATTCTGGAGTTCCCTGGACGAAATCAAGAAACAGTGGAAGGCCGAGCGCACATTCACGCCGTCCGGCGCTTCCGTGGAAGCCGTCAAAAGCGGCTGGGCCGATGCAATTAAAAGAACAATACAATGAACCCTTACGTATTCGAATTTCTGGGCACCCTGATCCTGGTGCTCTTCGGCGACGGTGTATGCGCCGCCTGCTCTCTGAACAAATCCAAGGCGCAGGGCGCCGGCTGGGTAGTCATTTCCCTGGCCTGGGGCCTCGCCGTAATGATGGGCGTACTCGTTGCCGGCCCCGTATCGGGCGCCCACCTCAACCCGGCCGTAACGCTGGGCCTTGCCATTGCCGGCAAGTTCGCCTGGACACAGGTGTGCGGCTACATCGTGGCCCAGATGCTGGGCGGCTTTGTGGGCGCCGTGCTGGTATACGTATTCTATAAAGACCACTACAAGGCCACGGCAGACCAGCCCGACACCATGCTGGGCACCTTCTGCACCATGCCTGCCATCTGGAATCCCTGGCGCAACTTCCTGAGCGAGTTCATCGCCACCTGCGTCCTCGTATTCCTCATCCTGGCCCTGGGTACGCAGGGTAACGCCTTCCAGGTAGGGCCCGTATCGGCCCAGACCGGAGCCCTGGGCGCCTGGCCCGTCACCTGCGCCATCATGGCCCTCGGCATGTCCCTCGGCGGCACCACCGGCTATGCCATGAACCCCGCCCGCGACCTAAGCCCGCGCTGCGCCCACGCCGTGCTTCCCATCGAAGGCAAGCGGGACAGCGGCTGGTCCTACAGCTGGGTCCCCGTCGCCGGCCCCATGCTGGGTGCCTGCCTCGCCGCCGGCCTCTTCCTGCTGGTTTTCTAGCTGAGGCATAACTCGCTGCGGCTGAGCTATTTACGAATTGTCGGGTGCACCGCGCGGTGCACCCGACATTCTATACTCGCCTGAAGCTCAGGCAATTACGCATTAGCACTATTTGCTCTCTTCCTTGAGGGTGAGGCCCATGAAGAACATGGAGAGGAGGCAGGCGGCGACAAGGAGCAGGAAGGTCCAGCTCCAGCCAAAGGTTTGAGCCACCCAGCCGATGACCGTGTTAGCCAGGATGAAGGTGCCGAGGAAATAGCCGAAGAAGCCGGTGAGGCCGGCGGCGGTGCCGGCAGCGTTCTTGGGAGCCAGATCCAGGGCCTGTACGCCGATGAGCATCACGGGGCCGTAGATGAAGAAGCCGATGCCGATAAGGCAGATGATGACCATGGTAAGGTTGTCGATAAACTGCCAGTAAAGCACGATGAACACCAGCACCAGTCCCATGAAGAGGATGGTAGGAAGGGCGCGCTTGCCCTTGAACAGTTTGTCGGAGAGCCAGCCGCAGAGGAGCGTGCCGGGAATGGCGGCGAACTCGTAGGCGAAGTAGGCCCAGCCGGCGCTCTTGAGGTCAATGCCCTTTTCCGTGAGGATGGTGGGCGCCCAGTCCAGGCAGCCGTAACGCACCATGTACACAAAGGCGTTGGACAGGGCGATGAACCACAGGAACTTGTTGTTGAGCACATACTGGAAGAAGATTTCACGGGTGGTGAGGGTCTTCTCTTGCTTTTCGGAGTAGTTCTTGGGGTAGTCGTTGCGCCAGGCCTCAACCGAAGGAAGGCCGCAGGACTGGGGCGTATCGCGCAGCAGGACATAGGCCAGAAGGGCAATCAGAAGGGCGACGGCCGCCGGAAATGCAAATGTGCCGATGAGGAAGTACAGCTCTGTATGCGAACCATAGAACCAGCTGCCGAACCACACGGCGCCGTATGTAGCCATGGGGCCCACCAGGGCACCGCCCACATTGTGCGCGCAGTTCCAGATGCTCATCATGGTGCCGCGCTCGCTCACGGAGAACCAGTGCGTCATGACGCGGCCGCAGGGAGGCCAGCCCATACCGTTAAACCAGCCCACCAGGCAGTTGAGAACGCCCATCACCAGGATGGCCAGCGCCTTGTGGTCGGCCCCGATAAACTGGATGGGCACAATCATGAAGCACATGGAAATGGCCGTAAGGATAAGGCCCAGCGGCAGGAAGGCGCGGGCATTGGAGCGGTCGCTCACACTTCCCATGAGGAACTTGGACAGGGCATAGGCTGCAGCATTGAGGCCCAGCACAAAGCCCAGTTCGGTCTTGGCAAAACCCAGGGCCGCCATGGCCGGAATGGCCATGGAAAGGTTCTTGCGAACCAGATAGAAACCGGCATAGCCGATGAAAGCGCCCACAAATACCTGCAGACGCAAGCGCTTGTACTTGGCATCGGCCTCCGGGCCGGTCTGAGCCGGAAGGTAGGCCGGCTGCTGAAGGAATTTTAACATGGTTATTATGATTCTATTGCTTCCGCTAAGATGGAGATGGGGTTCATGACAGTGTAGCCGGTGCTCATCTCAATCTGCCACTTGCAGGTTTCGCAGTCGCAGGCAACCACCTCCGGATTCACGGAACGGATTTGGGCGAAAAGAGGCTCGCCGATAGCCTGGGAAACCTCGTAATTCTCTTTCTTGAATCCATAGGTTCCCGAAATGCCGCAGCAGTTGCTGTCGAGGAGCGTAAACTCCACGCCGGGAATCATCTGGAGCAGTTTCTGGGAGAAGATGCCCCAGCCCATCTTTTCCAGATGGCAGGGAGTATGGTAGGCAACTTTCCTGTGATAGCCCGGCTTGAACTTGAGAGCGGCCCCTTTCTCCAGTTTCTCGTAGATGAAACGGGTGGCCAGGAGGAGGGATTCACGGACATCGGCATTGTCCACCCCCAGGAGGTTGGGATACTCCTCCCGCATGGTGAGCGTGCAGGTAGAGGAAGTGGTGACCACCTTGAGCCCCTTCCCGGTGACGGCCTGCCGCAGCTGCTCCACGTTGTGCTCTGCGTGCTTTCGGGCCTGGGCCGACATGCCGTTGGCAATGAGGGCGATGCCGCAGCACTTCTCCTTTTCCAGCAGCTGAACGCCCACCCCCAGGGCATTGAGCACCTTCACGAGGTCCTTGCCCAGCTGGGGATAGTTGTAGTTCACGAAGCAGCCATGGAAGTAAGCCACCTGCTCCGGGAACGCCGCCTGCTCCTTCTTATGACGCTTGAGCCATCCCTCGAAGCTGGTTCCGCTGTATTTGGGGAAGGTGCGGTGACGGTCTATCTTGAGCGTTGCGTCCAGCACTGTCTTGGTGATGCGGAGACCCGTGACCCCGTTCACGATGGGAGCGAACGGACGGGCCAGCCTGCCCATGAAATCGGTGTTGGCCAGCATGACATCCCTGAGCTTGGGCGGGGTATGGTCGTATT
>DGHE01000199.1:0-870 GCA_002392525.1 Bacteroidales bacterium UBA3856
AGGAACTTACCGTCCTTTCCAAGTCGCTCCGCGTCCTTCCCATCGTGAAGACCGACGCCGACGGCACCGTGCACGACAGCTTCGAGGACCCCGAACTCCGCTATCGCCAGCGCTATGTAGACCTGGTGGTGAACCCTTCGGTGAAGGAGACCTTCATCAAGCGGGCCCTCATCATCAACACCATGCGCCAGTGCTTCAACGAGGCCGGCTGCCTGGAGGTGGAAACACCCATCCTGCAGCCCATCCCGGGTGGCGCCACGGCCCGTCCGTTCATCACGCACCACAATGCCCTGGATGTGGACATGTACATGCGAATTGCCAATGAACTGTACCTCAAGCGCCTTATCGTGGGCGGCTTCGCCGGCGTGTACGAGTTCGCCAAGAACTTCCGCAACGAAGGCATGGACAAGACCCACAACCCGGAGTTCACCTGCGTGGAGATGTACATTGCCTACAAGGACTACATCTGGATGATGGACTTCACCGAGAAGATGCTCCAGAAGGTGGCCGAGGCTACCGGTGGCGTGAAGAAGGTCATCGGCGGCAACGAAATCTCCTTCGAGGGACCGTTCCGCCGCCTGCCCATCCTGGACGCCATCAAGGAGTATGCGGGCGTGGACGTGAAGGGCATGGGTGAAGACGAGCTCCGCGCCACCTGCAAGAAGCTGAACGTGGAGGTTTCCCCCGAAATGGGAGTTGGCAAGCTCATCGACGCCATCGTGGGAGAATACGTGGAGAAGAACCTGGTGCAGCCCACCTTCCTCATCGACTATCCCGTGGAGATGTCTCCGCTCACCAAGCGCTGCCGCTATGACGACACCCTTACCGAGCGTTTCGAGCTCTTCGTGAACGGCAAGGAACTGGCCAACG
>DGHE01000199.1:914-6199 GCA_002392525.1 Bacteroidales bacterium UBA3856
CCAACGCCTATTCCGAGCTCAATGATCCCGTGGATCAGCTGGAGCGCTTCGAGGAGCAGGCCGCCCTCAAGAGCAAGGGAGACGACGAAGCCATGTACATTGACTACGACTTTGTCCGCGCCCTGGAGTACGGTATGCCTCCCACCTCCGGTATCGGCATCGGCATCGACCGCCTCACCATGTTCATGACGGGTGCAGAGACCATCCAGGATGTTCTCTTCTTCCCCACCATGAGACCGGAAAAATTCTAACGGATTTGTCCAGCCCAAAGACCCTCTGAGGGGGCTCTGCCCCCTTAAAAACCCCCGAGGCTTCCGGCCTGCAAATCTGATGATTTGCTTTGTCCCTTGAAAAACGGAAATGCGAAAAGAGACTGTCACATCGGCCCAGAACCCGAAAATCAAGAATCTGCTCCTTCTGCAGGAAAAATCCAAAGTGCGGCGGGAGCAGGGTCTTTTTGTGGTGGAAGGCCGGCGTGAGCTGGAGCACTGCCTGGAGGGCGGTTTCACGGTCAAAACGCTGTTCTACTGCCCGGAAATCATAGATCCTTCGTCGGTCTTCGAACTCTGTCATTCTGAGCGCAGCGAAGAATCTCTTCTCATTGAAATTCCCTTAGAGCTTTACCGGAAAGTCGCCTACCGGGAAAGCACGGAGGGCATTATCGCCGAAGTAGCTTATAAGTCACTGACGCTGGAAGACCTTCACCTGCCGGAGAACCCGCTCATCGTGGTGCTGGAGAGCGTGGAAAAGCCCGGCAACCTGGGAGCAGTGCTTCGCAGCGCCGATGCTGCCGGAGCCGATGCCGTCCTCATCGGAGACCCTCTCACGGACCTTTATAACCCCAATCTCATCCGGGCGTCCATCGGCGCGGTGTTCACCGTACCTGTGGTCGCGGCACCATCGGCCCAGATCATTTCCTTCCTCCGGGAGCGGAACATCCAAATCCTGACAGCGCAGCTGCAGGACTCCTCCCTTTATTACGATGTGGACATGCGCCGCGGCACCGCCATCGTGATGGGCACCGAAAGCACCGGCCTCACGGACATCTGGCGCAAGGCCGCCACCGCCCACATCCGCATTCCCATGCTGGGGCGCCTGGACAGCCTCAACGTTTCTGTATCGGCCGCCATCCTGCTGTTCGAAGCCGTCCGGCAGCGCGTGGAGATAACACACTGACTTACAGCATGTAGCGTGGCGCTTAAACAGATGAATACTAAATGATTAGCACAACTGACGGGTATGCTTTTCATACCCGTCAGTTGTGCTAACATGCTGATTATTAACGAATTAATCGCCACGGCTACCATTGGAAAAAGCCCACTAGCACCCCGATGGCGCCTGTCCGTAAACCGTAGAATACTATATAACAACTAGTTACATCCACAGCCAAGAACGGCCGCGCAACCGTAAGCAGCCCCGCGCAACCCCGCGCGGCCGCTATTTCACCAGGGAGATGGCTCCGAAAACGCCGAGGGAGAGGACGACCATGATGGCGCCGGCAAGGAGGATGCCGAGGAGAACGTAGAGGACGCTCTTACGGAAGTCCATGTTGAGGATGCTGGCGGCGAGGGTTCCGGTCCAGGCGCCGGTGCCGGGGACGGGAATGCCCACGAACAGCAGCAGGGCCCAGTAGAGGCCCTTACCGGCTTTGGCTTCCAGCTGACGTCCGCCTTTTTCACCTTTTTCCAGGCACCAGCGGCAGATACCGCCGATGTAGCGCCGGTCACGGCCCCACTCCAGGAAACGGCGGGCGAACAGGAAGATGAGCGGCACGGGAATCATGTTGCCCGCGACGGAAACCAGGATGGAGGGGATAACGGGAAGCCCCATGCCCACAGCCACGGGAATGGCGCCGCGCAGTTCAATAAGCGGTACCATGGAAATAAAAAAGATGATCAGGAATTTCTTCATTGGGCAGAGGATGTATGGGCGGCAATGAGCGCCTTGATCTCTTCCTTGGCCGTGCGCCAGCGGGGAATATCAATCTTGGTGCCGATAACCTCCACCACCTTGGCGGCAATGATGGAACCCACTTCTCCGCAGACGCGCAGCGGCATGCCCAGGGAGTGAGCATAGAGGAAACCGGCCGCGTAGGTATCTCCCGCACCGGTGGCATCCACAGGCGTGGCCGGCCAGGGCTCGATGAAGTGGTACTCGTCTCCGGAACGCACCATGGAACCGGCCTTGCCCACTTTCACCACGGCAATCTTGCAATACTTGGAGAGTTCCACGATGGCCTCCTGCGGCTCCAGTTTGGTAAAGGCCTTGGCTTCGCTCTCGTTGGCAAAGACAATGTCCACGTAGTTTTCTACCAGGTTGTGGAAGAAGGCATCGTTGGATTCCACCACATTGTAGGATGCCATGTCGATGGAAATGATGCAGCCGGCCTCTTTGGCCAGCTTGGCTGCCCGGGAGATAAGCTCTTGATTCTGCACCAGGTAGCCCTCAATGTGGAAGTAGTCGTATCCTTCAAAGAAGTGGGGATTGAGGTCTTCGGGACCCAGTTCCAGCGTAGCGCCCATGTAGTCGGCGAAGGTGCGCTCGGCGTTGGCCCCCGTGATAAACACCATGCAACGGCCGCTGGACTTTTTGCTGTAGAGCATCTGGGCCTTGACGCCGTACTGCTCCATGGTGCTCTTGAAAAGGTTGCCCAGGTCGTCGTTGCCTATCTTTCCGAGGAAGGCCGACGGCATTCCGAAAATGGCCGTACACGTGATGGTATTGGCTGCACTCCCGCCCGGAACGTACTTGACGCCATAGTTCTTGAGCTCTTCCCAGATACGGTCTCCGGTTTCCATGTCCACATGCTGCATGCTGCCCAGCGGAAGATGGAATTTACGAAGGAGGGCGTCGTCCGGAAGGACGGCCAGGATGTCGGTAAGCGCGTTGCCGATGCCAAGGATAGATTTCATAGCGCAAAGATACCCAATATTTACGGATTTTCCATTACCTTTGCAGAGTATGGACAAGAAAACGAAAAATATCCTCAGCTACGCTTTCTGGACGCTGGTGGCCGGTCTCCTCATCTGGTTCTGCCTCCGGGCCGTGGACTGGGCGCAGTTCTCGGAGGCCCTGATGGCCTGCCGGTGGGAGTACATCCTCCTGTCCATGCTCCTCGGCGTCGCCGTCTTCTACATCCGCGGCATCCGATGGAAAATGCTGCTGGAGCCGTTCGATCCTTCCACATCGGCCATCACCACCTTTAACGCCTACAACATCTGCATGGCGGTGAACCTGGTGCTGCCGCGTGCCGGAGAGGTGGCCAAGCTGGGCTACGTAGTCCGCCACTCGGCCGTGGGAGAGGACGGGAAACGCCTTCTCACCTTTGACAAGGCGCTGGGAACCCTCCTCGTGGAGCGCGTGTGGGACGCCCTCGTCACCCTGGGCATGGGCGCGGTGCTCCTCCTTGTGAAGTGGGCCGATTTTGGCCCGTACCTTCAGGAAGCCCTTGCGGGCATGGGAATCGGCCAGGGACTCTGGTGGGGCATGGGCCTTGCGGCTGCCGCCCTTGCGGCCCTCGTCGTCCTTGCCTGGAAACTGCGCGAAAACGGCGGTATCTGGGGGAAAGTATGGGGCTTTCTCACGGGCATCGGCCGCGGGCTCCTGTCTTTCCGGCACATGAAGCATGCCTGGCTGTTTTTCCTCCATACGGCCGTTATCTGGGTCATCTACTGGATCATGAGCGCCAGCATCATCTGGGCCCTCCAGGATGTCCCCGCATTCACCGGCCTTACCCTCACCGACGCCTTCTTCCTCATGATCGCCGGCAGCATCAGTTCGGTGGTCCCCGTGCCCGGCGGCTTCGGCGCCTACCACGGCGTAGTGGCCGGAGCCCTGCACAGCATCTGGAAACTGCCGGTGTCGACGGGCATGGTCTACGCCACGCTCAACCACGAGTCACAGGTGCTTACGCAGGCCCTGGCCGGCCTGGCCTCCTATATCCACGAGAGTTTTATCCGCCGCGCAGAATGAAATTCGCCCTCATCGGACATCCCGTTGCAGGCTCGCTGAGTCCGCGCCTTGTGGCCGCCGCCTATGACGGCCGGCATACGTACGACCTCCTGGACTTCGAGCATTTCGAAGATGCCTGGAAGGCTTTTACAGAGGGTTACGACGGCATCAACGTCACCGCACCCTTCAAACAGGACGCCTTTGCCCGCGTGGACGTCCTCTCGCCCCAGGCCCGGGCAACCGGCGCCGTAAACCTGGTCACCCGCAGCTCCCGCGGCTTCGTGGGATACAACACCGACGTAGACGGCGTCCTCATGGCCCTTCGCGAGACCGGCCTCTCCTTTGCCGATGCCCTTGTAGTGGGAACCGGCGGTGCCGCAAGGGCTGCCGTGCATGCGGCGCAGCTCCTCGGATGCAAGGTCACCGTAACCGGACGGTCACTGGAAAAAGCGGCAGCACTCGGATGCCCCGCGGTGCCGCTCCCGGAGGCCGGAACCCTTCGGCCAGACGTCATCCTCTACACCCTCCCGGGCCGGGTGCCCGTTCCGGAAGGACTTCCCCTCACGGACGCCGTCGTGCTGGAGGCCGAATACCGCATCCCGCAGCTTGCCGATATTCCCTGCCGGCAGTACGTGAGCGGCCGCCGATGGATGCTGGGCCAGGCCTATGCCGGCTACAGCCTTTTCACCGGTGAAGAGCCGTCACTTGAAAAAATGTCAAAAGTTTTGTAACTTGGCTTGGCGTTTACAGGACGTCAGAATTTAACATTTATCTATTATGTCTCTTAACAAAGTCATGCTGATCGGTAACGTTGGAAACGACCCCGAAGTACGTTACCTTGAATCCAATCCCCAGAACCCTGCCGCCAACGCCAAGGTGGCATCCCTGCGCCTGGCCACCACCGAGCGCTACCGGGACCGCAACGGTGAACTCCGCGAGAATACCGAATGGCACAGCGTCACGCTCTGGCGAAACAACGCCGACGTCGTGGAAAAGTATGTCCACAAGGGCTCCCAGGTCTACATCGAAGGCCGGCTGCGCACCCGCCAGTGGACAGACCAGAGCGGAAACAACCGCTACACCACGGAAGTAGTAGCCGATACCATCCAGCTCCTGGGCAAGCGCCCGGATAACGCCGGCGGCGCACCGCAGGGCGGCTATTCGCAGGCCCAGCCCGCCGCTCCGGCCTATCAGCCTGCGGCACCTGCCTATCAGCCTGCCGCATCGGCCTACAGCCAGCCCGCCGCTCCGGCTTATCAGCCGGCCGCACCCGTAGCCCCCGCCGCTCCCGCTGCTCCCGCCGCTCCCGTAGCCCCTGCCGCTCCGGCTGCTCC
>DGHE01000199.1:6342-11130 GCA_002392525.1 Bacteroidales bacterium UBA3856
GTAACTGGCTAAAAGTCAGAACATTAACGAAAAACGCCTGGTAAATTTTCACCAGGCGTTTTTCGTTATCATATTACGAATCAGCGTGTTAGCTCCACGCAAGGCATGTGCCGATTACAAAAGTGCCTCCAGCTGCGTAACTTGCTCTGCTGTAGTGGCCCAGCTGGTGGCAAAGCGCGTGACGGCACGGCCGTCAGGAAGCGTATCCCACACCTCATAGGCCACCTTGCCTTCCAGGCGATGCATAGCCTCGGGAGTAAGCATCACAAACTGCTGATTGGTGGGAGAATCCATAAACAGCTCGTAGCCTTTGGAGACGAATAGAGCCTTCAGCTGCATGGCCAGGTCAATAGCGCCGCGGGCTATCTTGAAATAGAGCCCGTCCGTGAACAGCACGTCAAACTGGATACCCAGCAGACGGCCTTTGGCCAGGAGCGCGCCATGCTGCTTTACCATGGTGAAGAAGTGCTCCGGAGCGCCGTGCGGGAACACGACGGCCTCTCCGCAGAGCGCACCCACCTTGGTTCCGCCAATGGTAAACACATCACAAAGCGCAGCCAGATCCTGCAGCGTCACGTCGCAGGCAGGGCTCATGAGGCCGTAGCCCAGACGGGCGCCGTCCACAAACAGCGGCAGCTTGTACTCGTCGCACACGGACCGGAGCGCCCGCAGCTCAGATAAAGAATAGAGCGTACCGTACTCCGTGGGGAACGAGATGTACACCAGTCCCGGAAACACCATGTGGTCGTAGGAGCCGTCGGCATAGTAGTGCGCAAGGTAGGCGCGAAGGTCATCGGCCCGCATCTTGCCCTCGTGGGAGGGAAGGGTGAGCACCTTGTGTCCGGTGTATTCCACGGCGCCGGCCTCGTGCACGGCGATGTGTCCGGTCTCGGCCGCCACCGCCCCCTGATAGTCGCGGAGCATGGTGGCAATGACGGTGGAGTTGGTCTGCGTGCCGCCGGTGAGGAGGAAAACCTCTGCGGAAGGGCAGGCGCAGGCCTCGCGGATACGCTTACAGGCCGATGCCGTAAAAGCGTCGTGCCCATACCCGGGCTCCTGCTGTAAATTGGTCTCGAGAAGGCGCTGTAAAATAAGGGGATGCGCGCCCTCGTTGTAGTCACAGGTAAAAGAAATCATAAGTTCGCGATAAGTTCTACGGGACAGTGGTCCGATCCAAAAATTTCATTATGAATCCCGGTAGAAACGATGGCATCCTTCAAGGCCTCGGACACCACGAAGTAGTCGATGCGCCATCCGGCATTGCGTGCACGGGCGTTCATGCGGTAGCTCCACCAGGAGTATTTCACCTCCGTGGGATGCTGAAAACGCCAGCTGTCCACAAAGCCCGCCTTCAGGAGCTCGGAGAACTTACCCCGTTCCTCGTCGGAGAAACCGGCATTGAAGTGGTTGGTGGAAGGGTTCTTGAGGTCAATTTCCTCGTGCGCCACATTGAGGTCTCCGCAGTAGATGACCGGTTTAGGGAGGGCCGATAAATACCCGCGCAGGTCGTCTTCCCAGCGCATGCGGTAGTCCAGCCGCCGGAGCCCGTCCTGCGAATTGGGGACGTAGGCGCACACCAGGAAGAATTTCTCGTACTCCAGCGTGATGAGCCGCCCTTCATGGTCGTGCTCGTCCACGCCCATCCCGTAGCGCACGGAAAGCGGCGTGTGACGCGTGTAAACGGCCGTTCCGGAGTAGCCCTTTTTCTCTGCATAGTTCCAGTAGGACTGGTACCCGGGGAACTCCAGGTCCAGCTGTCCTTCCTGCATCTTGGTTTCCTGCAGGCACACGAAGTCGGCGTCCAGTTCCACAAAAATATCGGCGAAGCCCTTGCCCGCCACAGCCCGCAGGCCGTTTACGTTCCAGGAGATGAATTTCATACTATTCCAGGGTCCAGGTGGCACCGTCCTTGGTGTCCTTGACGGCAATGCCGAAGGCGGCCAGGGTGTCGCGGATGCGGTCGCTCTCGGCCCAGTTCTTCTCCTCGCGGGCCTTCTTGCGCGCATCCAGCACCAGTTGCATCACGCCGTCCAGCGCCTTCTCGGCCTTTCCGGAAGCGCCGGCCTCTTCATCCCTGAGGCCCAGCACACCGCCCACCACCTCGTCGAAGAGGACTTTGAGGGCCGATGCATCCGAGGCCGACAAGTTTCCGCCGTTAATGAGCTTCACGGCTTCGAACAGGTGCGCAATGGCGACCGGGGTGTTCATGTCGTCGCAGAGGGCGTCCATCATCGCCTCGTAGATGGCCGATACGGCCGGGGAGGCCGACAGGTCTCCGGAAGGAGCGTTAGACACCGCTCTCCAGGCAGCCATAAGGCGCTTGTAGCCTTTCTCTGCGGCCTGCAGGGCCTCGTTGGAGAAGTCCAGCGTGCCTCTGTAGTGTGCCTGCAGAATGAAGAAACGGATGGTCATGGGGGTGTAGGCCTGGGAGAGCTTCTCGTGCTCGCCGGCAAACAGCTGCGGCAGCGTAATGAAGTTCCCGAGGGACTTGCCCATCTTCTGGCCATTGATGGTAATCATGTTGTTGTGCACCCAGTAGTGCACGCCCTGCGTACCGCGGGATGCCACATTCTGGGCAATCTCACACTCATGGTGCGGAAACATGAGGTCCATGCCGCCGCCGTGAATGTCGAACTCGGTACCCAGATACTTCTCCCCCATCACGGAGCACTCCAGGTGCCAGCCGGGGAAGCCGTCTCCCCAGGGGCTGGGCCACCGCATGATGTGCTGCGGCTCCGCCTTCTTCCAGATGGCGAAGTCATAAGGAGCCCGCTTGTCCCCCTGGCCGTCCAGGGTGCGGGTACCTTCCAGCGTAGCCTCCAGCGTACGGCCGCTGAGAACGCCATAGTTATGGTCCCGGTTGTACTTCTGGACATCGAAATACACGCTGCCGTTGCTCTCGTAGGCATATCCGGCGGCAAGAATCTTCTTCACGGTCTCGATCTGCTCGATGATATGGCCGCTGGCACGGGGCTCGATGGAAGGCGACTGCACATTGAGAAGCCGCATGGCCTCGTGGTAACGCTCAGTGTAGTACTGCACCACCTCCATGGGCTCCAGCTGCTCCAGCCGGGCCTTCTTGGCAATCTTGTCCTCCCCTTCGTCGGCATCGTGCTCCAGATGGCCTACGTCGGTGATATTGCGTACATAACGCACCTTGTAGCCCAGATACTTCAGGAGACGGAAGAGTACGTCATAGGTCACACCCGGACGGGCATGACCCAGATGAGCGTCTCCATACACCGTAGGGCCGCACACGTACATGCCTACGTGGCCTTCGTGAATGGGTTTGAAAAGTTCCTTATTGCGGGTAAGGGTATTGGTAAGATATAAAGGTCTCATCTTGTACAATTTCTCAATCGTACAAAGATACGCATTTTTGCGCGCAACTCCAATCTGGCGACAAAGCCGCCGCCATCGGCCCACCACCATCAGCCCGGCGCCATCGGCCTGCCGTCCCCTCCCCGCCACCATCGGATCACAAGAGGCCGTGGAGGTAACTATCTGGCAGCTAGTATTTTAGGCAAAAATGCCTAGAAAAATTTCACTAGGCATATTTGCTTATTTGTTTGGATATCAACGAATTATCTCCATGCGGCGAAAATTTGTTTTGGAAAGTTCAAATCGATTTCGCATCTTTGTGTTGAGGATGAGAGCTCACTATTACACTGTTGTATGGAAAAGACAGTTTATATTGGTGCGCTCACACATTGTTTTCAACGCACAGAAGACCACGGCGTGGTTTTTTACAAGGTAAGCGATTACCTTCTTTACTTTACCATTTACTGCGTGTTGGCCCGTAGGTACAAACTGCGGGTCCTCAAACTGGCTTTAATGGCAGACCATGTTCATCAGGCTGTCATTGAGGAGAAGTGGGGAGATCTTTCCCGGTTTGTAGGGCAGGTCAACGCTACGTTCTCACGGGAGTATAATGCTGCCGTCGGTCGCAAGGGGCCTCTGTGGGAGACACCTTACGGCCGTGCATACAAAAGAGGAGACAAAGCGGTACGCACATGCCTTGTTTACCTTGACAATAATCCGGTAGAGCGAAAGTTGGTTCTGCTGGCAGAGAACTACCGCTGGAACTTCATGGCCTATGCCAAAAGCAATCATCCTTTTTCCGAGAGAATTCGTCTGCGGGATGCATCCATGCCGCTGAGACGTGCACTCAAACAGGTCCAGATTCTCCATAGCCAGGGGCGCTATCTCCCCTACAGGCTGTTGCAGCGGCTTTTTTCCTCACTGCCCAGTGACAAGGAACGCGAGCAGCTGATAGACTTTATCATCAGCACGTATTCCGTCATCCGTTACATGGAAGCCATCCGCTATTTTGGCTCATACGAGGAAGAAGTGCTGGCTGCACACGCCACAACGGGTAGCGAGTTCGATATCCAGGAGGGATTCATCGGCAAATCAGATGCTTGTTATGGGCAGATGACCGGGCTCTTGCTGCGGAAGAAGCGTATCCAGGATATTCACCAGATCTGGACTCTGTCTCTCGCAGAAAAACGACAGCTGTTTTCATTCTTGAGGCAGAACACATCTGTCATGGGAGCACAAATTGCAGCCTTCCTTCATTTGCCGCTTGCCAGCGTGGGTGGAAATAATTAACAGTGAGTAAGTTACACAAAAATGCCTTTTCGGCTCACCAGGCATTTTTACACTATGCGCTGGGAATCAGCGCATTAGCTCCACGCGGCGCAGATCAAAAATAGAAGCGAAGGCCGACCCTATATTAATTCAAAATACTCACAAAATGCGAGAGGACTAAAATTTCACTTTTACCAC
>DGHE01000199.1:11273-18134 GCA_002392525.1 Bacteroidales bacterium UBA3856
CGGCATCCTTGAAGGCGAACACATAGTCAATGCAGCGGTTGGGATTCCGGGACGGGAACGTGAGGGCTGTTCCGGAAAGGAGCGTCCAGAACTCCTGGGCCAGGGCAATCACCTCGCTGTCCGGGAACACATTGAAGTCTCCCACCAGAAATACGGGCTTGGCCGATCCCGCATAATGCGCCGTGAACCACTCGTTCACTTCCTGCATCTGCGTGAGGGCGGCCTCCGCGCTGCGATGATCCAGGTGCGTGGCGCCAAACACGCACTCCTCGGTCTCCACCACGCAAATGGCGCGGGCCTCAGCACCTTCTCCCTGCGAAAGCGGAACACGCATCTTTTTCAAAGCAGGCTGTGCACACACAACACCGTCACCGTACGCACCACCACGGTAGGCGATAGCACGGGCAAAGGCATAATCCCATTCCAGCATTTCTCCCAGATCTTTCACCTGGAAGGCGTTGTTTCGCGTATTGCAGCTGTCCAGTTCGCTCATCCCCACATAGGAGGCGCCGGTTTCCCGGATGAGCTGAGCCACACCGGGCATGCTGTTGTCCTGGTATTTGGAAAACACACCCACATTGTAGGACATCAGGGTAACCACCTTGGAAGTCCTTTTGCTTTCGCAGGCAAGAAGGGTAGAGAGGGCGAGGCCCAAAAGTAGTATTTTTTTCATAGCGCTATTTCTTATCTACAAACAAATTGACACGAGAAACGAGGTAGGCACGCACATCGGCCCACTTGTAATAAGGCCCGTCGAAGGGACGCAGGGATCCCAGGCGAACCTCCTCGCCGTTGTGCAGCACCTTCACCAGCACATCGCCTGCCTTGCCGCCCTTCGGGGTGTAGAACACCATCTGGAGGTTGGTGGCCATGGGCGAACGATAAGTCTGGAACACCTGCGCCAGGTTGTCGGGATTGGACGGATACTTGTTAAAATCGTCGATGTCCATGATCATCATGAGGGCCATCATGATGTGGTCGTGGCCATAGCGGAGGTCGGCGCCGCTTTCACGGGAAGCGAGGCGTGCATCGGCCTTCTCTATCATGTCATCCACAATGGACGAGCACGACGTGCGGTAGTAAATGTACTCGTTAAAGCGCTCGTAATTGTCCGTTTCCCAAAGCGTCGCGTACTCCTCAGGCGTAAAGAAGTCCTTCACGTCAAGGCGAATATCCTCGGGCACGCTGTTCATACCCGCTACAAACATGTAGAGGTTAAAGAACACGTCGTAGGCATTGCGATTGCCAAGGCCTGCCGATGCATCCTTGAACAGCCGTCCCAGCACCTCGGGATACTGCGGGAATCGGCGCAGGAAGAACTGCTCCGACGTCTCGAAGTACGGGAACACGGTATCCGGGCCCTTGTACACGAACGGGTTGCGGGCCTCGTTGGGACGCGTAGCCTGGATGTCTTCCTTGCCCTGATGGGCATAGACCGTTGCCTTCGGAGCCAGGCGGGAGAGGGCCGATACGCAGGAAGTCATGGACATGATGGAACGTACGGAGGCCGATGACGTAGCGTCTATCCGGCTTCCCTTTCCAAAGGCCTTTGGAAAGCTCTTCACCATAGTCTCCGCAATCTGGACATGCTGTGCCCAGCCCAGCGGAGTAAGGTCTCCCACGCGGTACTCCACCTTCTTCCAGAAGGGCTCCAGCGCATCCAGCATCTTGCGCCCATAAGGGGTAAGATTGTCGGCAGCCGCACCTTCCCGGAGCATTTCCAGGAGCACGGTGTAGGCCTTGGCGGTATAGGCATAGCGGGAACCGTGGCGGCCATAGTGACTGATGTAGGTAGCCTCATAGCCCTTCGGAGCCGGCGTAGCCGCCTTGGGGCCCCAGTCCAGCACACGGTCCAGGCCGGAGGACTTGTTCCAGTCGGCCATCACCTCCTCCCGCACGTTCACGACGGGAGCCTTGGGAGCCTCCACCAGGCAGAAGAAGGAAACCAGCTTGCGCTCTTTCTTGATCTCGGAGGGCTTGTTGCTGCTGGGCGTATTCACCAGATGTGTTCCGGAATCTCCGAATCCGCGCACACACATGGAAGTGGAACCGCCGCCGTCCATGTTCAAGGCATAGCGAGGGTGGAAGTTGCGCTCGATGAAACGGGTGAGCTCACGGGCGTTCATGCCCTCGCTGTCGCCGGGCCTGCGGCCGTCCACGATAATCATGAGGAAGTGCCCGTTCTCCGTCAGTGCCACGGCGGTACGGGGATGCCGTACACCCTGGTGACGGACAGGGGCCTCATAATTGTATTCCAGCATTTGTGCAGCGGTGAGCGTGCTGTCCACGAAGGAAGCACCCACCGGAGCGTAGTCGTCGATGAGCATGGGAGAGCTGGTAAAGATGTTTTCCCAGGCCGATGCCCCATAGAACGCCCGCTGCTCAGCAATGGATTTTCCCTTTCCGTCGGAGGCGATGCACACCGTCTGGCCCGTAGCGTCGGAGTAGATGGCGCCGTCGTTCTTCCAGTTGGGAACGGGCGTTGTCATCACCGTGTCTTTGGGCATGCAGGTATGATAGGTGCCGCCCGTCTTGACCACGATGGACTCCGGCTCGTAAGCCGCGTTGATGGCCGCCACGGCATTTTCCCGGCGAAAAACGGTGGAAGTCGTGCACTTCTCGTCGTACCACACCTGCCGCAGCGCATAGTTCTTGTTGGCCATGTCCCAGTCAATCACGTTGATTTTCTGGGGGGCTCCCGTCACCGGCTCCACGCCGCTGAAGTTGTAATAAGACACGCCGTCGGCAACGCTCACCACAGTCCATCCTTCTCCGGAGGGAGCCTGTGCAAAGGCCAAAGCCGCGCTAAAAAACAGGGCGAGTATCGCCACAAAGAAAGGAAATCTTTTCATATCAATCTGTCACTAATCTATCACTTGCTGCTTGCGCTTCCAGTTCAGGACCGGAAGCAGGAAAGAAATGACGGCTGCACCCAGCCAGAACCAGCTCACATAGGTAAAGTCGTGCACCCCGTCCACCATGTGGTTATCCAGAAGCACGCCGGTAATCACGTTCTGCAATCCGGCTGCGGCATAGGAGGCCAGGCCCACGATACCGAGGGCTGCGCCAGTTGCCTGACGGGGCACCAGGTCAATGGCCATGAGGCCGCCAATAAAGCTGATGAGAACGCCGATGGCAATACCGAACAGTATCATGGACAGGTACACCATCCACTTCTGCCCACCGCCAAACAGGAACAGGGCCAGAGCAATGGCTTCCAGGATACCGGCGACAAAGGCCGGATACTTGCGGTCTCCCTTGAACACTTTGTCGGAGAGCCAGCCGGAGAAAACAGTACCCAGTACGCCGAAGATGGGGTTCACGCCCACGATGGCGCCGGCTTCGGTGATGCTGTAGCCACGGGCTTCCTGGAGGAAGATGATGCCCCATTCGTTGATGGCGTAGCGGCTCATGTACATGAAGGCACTGGAAAGGGCCAGGATCCACACGCCGGGGTTCTTCACCACGGCAGCCTGCATGCGGCGCGTCTCGGCCCGTTTTTCCTCGGCCGATACGGCCTTGGGCTGAGGCTCGCCCGCCAGTTTCTCAATGGAAGGAAGTCCCTTGCTCTCCGTGCTGTTGTGCAGGAAGAAGACAATGATGAGGACGCCGAAAACGCCGGCCAGGGCAGCGCCGAAGAAACCCCACTTCCAGCCGAAGGCGGCCACCAGCGCGCTCACAAAGACGAAGGAGAGGCCTTCGCCAATGTTGTGGGAGGAGCTGAAGAGGCCATAGAACGTGCCTCTAATGCGCAGGGGGAACCAGCGCGAGAGGGAGATGATGGCCGGCGGAGCACCCATGGACTGTGCGCAGCCGTTGATGGCCCAGCACACCGCGAAGGCGATGAAAAGGCCCGTATTGGCCAGGTTCCCGTTCATGGCTTCCACGCCAAGGATGCCCATGGTGAAGTTCATTGCCACGGACACGCAGAGGCCTGCTGCCATGAAGCGCTTGATATTGGCGCTGTCGGCCAGGAAACCGCTCACCAGCTTGGCAATGGCGTAGGACCAGTACATGCACGCGCCGATGATACCCAGCTGCGTGGCGTTAAGGAGTCCCGCGTCAATGAGCGGCTGCTTCATTACGCCGAAGGAAAGGCGGCAGACGTAGTAGATGGCATAGCCGAAGGTCGCGGCCAGGAAGGTCTGGATGCGAAGGCGCTTGTACGTCGAGTCTACCTTTTCGGGAGCAACCGGGGCGTCAACCGCCCCGGATTCCATTTTGAAAAAATCGAGAAACTTCATTTAATTATTATTTCAGAGTCGGATAATCCGTTGAGAAGTCCCAGATGGCGGAGGACCAGCCGAGGGTGGTGGAAGCAAGCTGCGAGAGGGTCTTGCCGGCTTCGACTTTGCCGTGATAAGGGAACTGGGGAAAACCCTGCTGGCCGCTTGCCAACGCTGTAGCAGTAGTTTCAGCTCCGTTCTGCATGACCAGAGGATGAGCCGTGCTCACATCGGGATGGCTATAATCAGCAGCGGGCACCCAGTAAGCCGTAAGAACCATAGCCGGGCTGCGATAATTGTCGGTTAAAGTACAGGTCGGGAAAGTAACTCCCACGACTGCACCGGAGCTCCAGTTGTTCGCTCCGTATGTTGTGGGCGTAACGACAGGATTCCAGGCAGCGCAGTTCTGCATGCTGAGCGACTCTACGCCCACGTACCCGGCAAGTCCACCAAGCGCGAAACCAGTTCCTGTTACGGAGCCCGAAGAATAGCAACGGGAAATGTTAACCGTACCGCCATCAACCCCACCGATAAAGCCACCGGAATAGGAATTGGCAGATACGTTTCCGGACGCGTAGCAATCACTTATCGTAGCGGTACCGGTACCCGCGTTAATTTTTCCGACAAAACCACCGTTATACCGATACTTGCCGGAGACATCGCCTGTTGAGAAGCACTTCTCTACGGTTCCCTTCAAAAGGTAACCGACAAAACCGCCGATGGAGAGGCCGTTTTCCGGCTGATTTACTGTCACCGATGTCGAGCACTGGCTTATGAAAGCGGACGCATTGTCAACATATCCGGCAAAACCGCCAAGTCCTACATCTGTCTTACCATTGGTTGTAGAGCTCACTGTTCCGGAAGACGCGCAGTTATTTGCCGTTCCATATAATACGCCAATCAATCCTCCGATATGAATACTTCCTTCCACTGTAACATTTGTGGCAGTGCAGCCAGAAACAGTTGTATTGGCATCAAATTCTCCCAACAGTCCCCCAACACGATCGGCCGAGGAAGTTACGGAAGTATTCTCGACATGGCAGTCGGTAATACTGACGGAAGTCTTGACCACTCTGCCAACAATACCACCTAATCTCTGCTTGGAACCCGTCACACTCGAATTCTTTACTGTTATACCACTAAAATTGCCTGTAATGGTTGATCCGGACCCGCAGTAACCCGCAAGGACGCCCGCCGTGTTATTACCGGCAGTAATGGTAGCATGATCAAAAACAATATTCTTGACCGTTCCATTGATTACACCTACAAAACTGGGATAGGCGCCGGAGTTACAAGTCAGGTTGTCAATAACATAACCGCAGCCGTCAAAATCAATGCTTTTATCGTAACTTCCGGAATTGTTTAAAGAGGTCCAGGCAACACCTTTCATGTCCACATTGTCTACCATCTTGTAGTATTGCTTGGTAGTGGAAAGGGAAATAGCCTTCATCTGGTACTGATCGGCAATCAGATACGGCATGGCAGCAGTGCCGTTGTCGCCGGCACCGGCCGAGGTCTCGATAGCGGAGCAGTTGAGGTTGATGGTATTCACCTTGCCGGCCTCGATGGTCATGGCGGGCAGCATGCGGTAAGCGGTGTGCTTGAGGTAGGCCTTGGTCTCGTCCATCATGAAGCTCACATAGAGCTCGGTACCGGCTGCAATCGCCATCTCGCCAGGCAGAGAAGCATACACGGTAAACACATTGGTTTCACCGGCATCGGCCGAGTCGGTAATATCCACCTTGACAAAGGCGGTACCGGCCTTGATGACAACGGACTTGACATTGCCGTAGAAGCCGGCTGGAATCTTGGTCCTCAGGCGCAGCACGGCCGAGGAAGCGGCAGCCGTGAACGTAAAGTTGGAATAATCCGTAACGCCGGTAAGCGTAGCCGCATACTTGAGGTGGCCGGTGTCGCCATCGGCAGCCTGCGTCTGAACGGCATAGGACGGATTTCCGTTATAAATAATCTTATAGGACGCAGCGGCGGCAGGAGCCGTACCGCTGAAGGTGGCAGACTTTGTTCCCATGCCGGAAACAATATCGAAGGTCTGCGTATTCGAAGGATTAGCCTCGTCGGTGATGGTAATCTGGTCACCGGCCTGCCAAATCAGGTTGAGTTTGTTATTGTAGCCATCTTCCTCAAAGCCCACCTTGGTGAGGCCTTCCTCCGGGAAAGAGGCCGTGATAGTAATCTTTTCTGTCTCGGGAGCAAGCACATCCTTTTCCTTGGAGCAGGAAACACTCAGCGAAAGGGCAGCGACGGAGGCCAGCGCAAAAATGGAATATTTTCTCATGATACGGTCCTCCTAGATAATGCTTGTGAATGATTCGTCGAACAGAATATTGTTCTCGAACCCATTTAACGTTCCCAGTCCCGACTGGGCAATGCACTGCTCCAGTTCTATTTGCACGGGCACCGTCTCGGGCGCCACGTAGTTTGTCTTATATTCCTTTTTCATTGGAGATTCGTTTTTCTGTGTGTGGTTATTTCAGCAGTTTATCGATGATGGGCTTGATGATGGCCTCCATCTGATAATAGGCATCCGGGTTGGGATGCAGACGGTCATAGAGGCAGAATTCCTCCTTGAGGGCCAGGCCGTCTCCGGCGACGAGGGCGGGGAAATAGTCGCAGT
>DGHE01000123.1:0-364 GCA_002392525.1 Bacteroidales bacterium UBA3856
TGGGCCGAACTGCGACGGAAATCGTTGACTCAGAGCATATAGCGTCGCAGGTAAGGTCATTTTTGCAGACCTGCGACGTTTATGCGACCGACCGATAAATCCCTGTTTATCGGTCTACCAGTTCTTTAGACGGGAAGAAAAAGGTGACCCCAAGCGACCAAATTCGGGGGATAGAAAAATTAAAGACTTTGTAAGTGCCTGAAAATGAATTTCGGAGGCCGAAGGCCGACCCAGGGGGTCTGGGGGATTAGGCCCCCAGTCTATCGAAGATATTAGGCACAAAAAAAGACAGCGTCAATGCTGTCTTTTTTCGTGCCTCGGGCGGGAATCGAACCCGCACGGCCGTTTCGGGCCAAGGGATTTT
>DGHE01000123.1:433-2327 GCA_002392525.1 Bacteroidales bacterium UBA3856
AAGTCCCTCGTGTCTACCATTCCACCACCAAGGCTTAATGTGGAATGCAAAGATAGTGTTTTTTTCTGGTACGGCAATAAAATAGGCCGTGATGTATAAGTTGTTACAAGATAGATGGTTACGAATTTTCTCCCCGGTAGAATTTCCGGGGAGAAAATTCGTAATTTATTGATAGGTAGAGCGTTGCGCATCACGCCGCACGCCGCATGCCGCGCGCGCTGAACGCCGAGCACCGCACGCCGAGCACCGCACGCCAAACGCCGAGCACCGCACGCTGAACGCCGAGCACCGCACGCCGAGCACCGAGCACCCGCACAGGGCCCCCCGCGCCCCATCCCTAGAAGTACTTCTTCTCGTCCCGGTACAGCGCCAGGAAGATAAAAATCAAAATGGTGAACGCCCACAGCGAGGAGCCGCCGTAGGAAAGCAGCGGCAGGGGAATGCCAATCACGGGCATAAGGCCGATGGTCATGCCCACATTGATAAACAGGTGCATGAATATGCACGCGGCCACGCAGTACCCATACGCGCGGGCAAAGTGGCCCCGGCACCGCTCGGCGTCCATGATAAGGCGCACAATCAGGAACACATACAGCAGAATTACCACCAGGCATCCCACAAAGCCCCACTCTTCTCCCACCGTGCAGAAGATAAAGTCCGTACTCTGTTCAGGCACAAAGCCAAACGTAGTCTGGGTGCCCTGCAGGTAGCCCTTGCCAAAGAGCCCACCGCTGCCAATGGCAATCTTGCTCTGGTTCACGTTGTAGCCTGCACCGGCCAGGTCTTCCTTCATGCCCAGCAGCACCTCGATACGGGAACGCTGATGGTCCTGCAACACGTTGTTGAAGATATAATCGGTAGAGAACACCAGCAGGACACCGGCCACGAAAGCAGCAACGGAAACGGCCAGGAACGTATCTTTCTTCTTGTAGGCCCAGTAAATGAGCAGCGGGATAGCCACGCCGGCCCCGCCCAGAATCACATAGAGCGGCCGTATACGGGTAATGAAGCTCCAGAAGTACTTTCCGGTTTCTCCGGCCGTCGGAACCCATATGCGATTTGTGAGGTAGTCCATCCGGGCCGATACCATGCCCGAGAGCCACTCCAGCAGACTGGGAAGGAGCGACACCACCAGTACGGCCGCTCCGCAAATGGCCATCCGATGCCAGAAGCGGGCCGGCTGCATATAGGCATTGCAGGCGACCAGCACCCCGATCAGGATCACCACCGACCAGTACGGAGACGTAGTGAGCGTGATGATAAACAGCACAATGATAAGGCCGATAAGCCCCAGCCACCAACCCGACAGCCCCTTGCGGTACATCACAAAGATAAAGCCGGTATACACCAGTGCGCTGCCCGTCTCGCTCTCCGCTATAATCACCAGCATGGGTACGCCGATGATGGCGCAGCATATGAGAAAGTCCCGGATGCGTGTCATGCGGAAGCCCTGCTGGCTCACCCACCACGACAGAAGCAGGGACGTCGAAATCTTGGATATCTCCGCCGGCTGGAAGCTGACAGGCCCCAGACTGAACCAGGAGTGCGACCCCTTGATGTTGGAAGACACGAATATCACCAGCACCAGCAGCCCCAGCACAAACCCGTATAGTGGAATGCAAATTCCCTCCCAGAGCCTTGCCGGCAACAGGAACAGGATGATGGCCGCGAGCCCCAGGGCCGTAAGGATCCAGACAAACTGCTTGCCCGCGCGGGTAGAGAAATCCAGGATAGAGCCCGCCTCCGACGTATGGGTGGCGGCAAAGATATTGGCCCAGCCGATGAGCACCAGCAGGAGATACACCCCTATCAGCGCCCAGTCAATGGATTTCCTCTTATGTTGAGACAGCTCAGTCATGTTTTACGCGGGACATCAGGTTGGCTTCTTTCATCC
>DGHE01000123.1:2530-6082 GCA_002392525.1 Bacteroidales bacterium UBA3856
GCAAAGCAGATGAACACGGAATTGTCGGCTCCGCGCGGGTTCTGCGCCGTACCGGTTTTTCCGCAGATGTCCAGGGAATCCACATGCGCGATGGCTGCCGTTCCGCCCATGCCCGGGCCGGAGTTCACCGCCCGCCACATGCCCTTGATCACCTTGGGGAAGTGCAGAGTATCCACCATCGTATACTGCGGCTGGGTAAACCGCTCGTCAATCTCAACGCCCTCGGAGGCCTTGATGATGTGCGGAATAAAGTAGTGCCCGCGGTTGGCGATGGTGGCGCAGAGGTTTGCCAGGTGCATGGGCGTCGCCAGGATTTCTCCCTGGCCGATGGAAAGGGAAATCACCGTAGTGGAGTTCCAGCTTCCGCGTCCGTAGGCACGGTTGTACGTCTTGGAGGAAGGAATGCTGCCGCTGAGCTCGGCCGGGAAATCGCTCCCGAGCTTGCGCCCGAACCCAAAGCTCATCACCATCTCCCGCCAGTGGTCCAGGCCCTCGGCCACATTGTCAAACTTGCGCTGGTCCAGGATATTCTTGAGCACGTAGCAGTAGTAGGCGTTGCAGCTCATCATGATGCTCTCCTCCATGTTGAGCGGGCTCTTGTGCACATGGCAGCCCAGCTTGTGCCCGGCACCAAAGTGGTAGCCCTGGTGGCAGGGATAGCTCATCTCGGGCCGGAGGACGCCTTCCTCCAGGCCGATGAGCCCGTTCACCAGCTTGAACACCGATCCCGGCGGATACGAAGCCTGCACCGCACGGTTGTACATGGGTTTATAGGGGTTCTGCGAAATCTCCTTCCAGTACTTGCCGATATCGGCCAGCATGTTTACGTCAATACCCGGCGCGCTCACCAGCGCCAGGATTTCCCCGGTCTCCGGCTCGATGGCCACGATACTTCCCACCTTGTTAGCCATGAGCTCCTGCCCGTACTGCTGCAGAGCGGCGTCGATGGTGGTGACAATGTCCTTTCCCGGGATGGCCTCCTTGTCCTCGGTTCCATCCTTGTAGGGCTGTTCAATCTGGTTGCGGGAGTTTCGCAGGAAAATGTGATAGCCCTTTTCTCCGCGAAGCTCCTCCTCCCGGGCCGCCTCAATACCGGTCATGCCGGCATAGTCTCCGCTCCGGTATTCTCCCGGATGCTTGTCAATATAGGCCTGGTTCACTTCCGACACATATCCCAGGAGGTTTCCGCCGGCGTTCACGGGGTAGTCGCGGATACTGCGAACCTGCCCGCGGAAGCCCGGAAACTTGTACTTTACCTCGTCAAAGCGCATGTATGTCTCGGCCGGCACGGTGCGCAGCATGGTGACCGACTGGAAGCCGATGGCCGACCTCCTCCTCCGGTACTCCTTCAGCTTTTCGCGGATGAAGGTGACGTCCACGTCCAGCACCGTAGCCAGCGCCAGGGTGTCGAAAGCCTGCACCTCCCGCGGGCTCACCAGGATATCGTACGCAACCTTGTTTCCCACCAGGATGGTTCCGTTGCGGTCGTAGATGACACCGCGGGTGGGGTAAATGGTCTCGTAGATGGTCGAGTTGCGGTCTGCGTCCTCCTTATAACTGGGATTTAGGATCTGGAGTGAAAAAATTTTGCCCAGAAGCAGCAGGACAGCCGCTCCCAGGCCAATCAGAAGGCGGATATGACGTCCATCCTGACTCATCGGCGCGGATCCGGGGCCAGAATGCCCAGCGTAAACAGGGAAACCAGCATGCCCGTTACGAGCGATACGCCAAAGCGCAGGGCATTGAAGCACAGGGTACGCATGCCCGCACTGTCTATCCAGATGTAGATGACAAGGAACAGGCTCTGGGCGATGAGGAGGGCCAGAAGTGTCTTGCTGAAACCATTCCGCTGGGGAGAAAAGTCTTCCCGGCGGGCGAACAGCTCTGTTCCGAACACCAGCCGGATGATGCCGTTGCGGCAGAAAGCCACCGGAATGAGGGAAATGGTGTTGAGGCCGATGACCCCTTCGGTGAGGAAATCCACCGTAAGCCCAGTGGCCGCCGCAATGAACATGGCGCCCACGGTGCCCACCCGGATGGAGATGCACAGCACCATGAAAGGCAGGATGGTGAGCATCATATAGGGACTCACGCGAAGGAAATTGGACAGCAGCAGCTGCACAACGACAAGCAGGGCGTAGTTTAACCAGAAAATGGACCGTCTCATTGCACAAACTGCTGAATTTCGTCAAACGAATTGTTATGGACCACCGTCACGTAACGGATGGAGCTGAAGTCCTGGAACAGGTTTACCTCAATCTCGTTGGTGGCGCCGTTTATTACGCGCGAGCCGCCGGCAATGCCCAGGGGAATGTCGGGAGGGAAAACGAGGGAGTGGCCGCTGGTGTACACGGTGTCTCCGGGCTGGTACTTGTACTGCAGGGGAATCTCCTTGATGAGCGCCTTCCCCGACGATACGCCGTCCCACACCAGAAGACCGCTGCCGCCTTCCTGGCGCAGCCGGGCACTGATGGAGATGTCGTTGTTCTGGAAGGAGAAGGCAAAGGCGTGATGGGCGCTCACGGCGTCGATGATACCCACCACGCCGCTGGGGGTGATGACGCCGGATTTCTCCTGGACACCGTCCTCGAAACCCTTGTTCAGGATGAGGTAGTTGTGCTGTCCGTGCCGGCTCATCTTGACAACCTCGGCCGCGATGGCCGTGAACCCGGGCATGGGCTCGAGGGCCGTCGTGTCCACATGGACGCGCCGCAGCGCCTCGCGGGCCTTCAGGAGCTCCTGCGTAAGGGCGAAATTGTCCTTCGCCAGTTTCTCGTTGGCGCTTCTGAGGGAGAAATAATAGCCAATGTTGTCGGCTCCTCCCCAGACCTTGGCCATGAAAAGATGCGCGCCCCTGGCGGCCCAGGTATGTTGAAGCGGAGCCTGATAGCTTATCAACTGGAATGCGGCCATTTCCAAAACAATGAAAATGACCACATTGGCAAGTGATGACAGCCACGTTGTCCGTTTACGCATGTCTTATCGCATGAGGAAGGAGTAGTTGTCCGTGTTCTTGAGGGCGATGCAGGTACCGCGGGCCACGGCGCGAAGCGGGTCTTCGGCAACGTGGAACGGGATGTTCATCTTGTCCGAGAGACGCTTGTCAAGGCCGCGGAGCAGGGAACCGCCGCCGCTGAGGAAGATACCGTTCTCCACGATGTCGGAGTAGAGCTCCGGAGGAGTCTGCTCCAGCGTCTGCTGGATGGCGGCTTCCAGGCGGGCAATGGACTTGTCCAGGCAGTGTGCGATTTCCTGGTAGGGGATGAGGGCCTCTACCGGGTGGCCGGTCATGAGGTTGGGACCGCGCACCAGGAACGGCTCCGGTTCTACATCCAGCTGGGGGATGACGGCGCCTACGGCAATCTTGATTTTCTCCGCCGTGGTTTCACCCACCTTGATGACGTGCTGCTGGCGCAGGTAGTTCTGGATATCGGCCGTAAACACGTCGCCGGCGATACGGATGGACTCCTGCTGGACGATGCCGCCGAGGGAAATGACGGCAATCTCGGTGGTGCCGCCTCCGATGTCAACGACCATATTGCCCTTGGGCGC
>DGHE01000123.1:6145-9627 GCA_002392525.1 Bacteroidales bacterium UBA3856
TCCACATCCAGGCCGATACCGAGGGCTGCAGCCATGGGCTCGTAGATCAGGTACACGTCCCGGCCACCAGCGTGCTCGGAGGAGTCGCGCACAGCGCGGATCTCCACTTCCGTGGAACCGGAAGGGATGCCCACAACCAGCTTGAGGTTGGAGGCGAATATGCTGCGGTGACGGGCGTTCACCTGCTTGATGAAGCCGCGGATCATCATCTCTGCGGCGTTGAAGTCTGCAATCACACCGTCCCTCAGGGGGCGGATGGTCTTGATGCCAGGATTGGTCTTTTCATGCATCATCTTGGCCTTCTGGCCCAGCGCGATGCACTTTCCCGTCTGGTTGTCGATGGCTACGATGGAAGGCTCGTCCAGCACAATCTGATCATTCTGGAAAATGATGGTGTTGGCGGTCCCGAGGTCCATAGCCAGCTCTTGGTTTAGGAAGCGAAATGCCATATGTAGTTTTTCTAAATTCTAATAAACCTCCAAAATTACGAAAAATATCTTACATTTGCATCAAACATTGAGCGGATGGAAGATTTTTTTGTGATTATTACTGCAGGCGGCATCGGAACCCGTATGGGAAGTTCCGTTCCCAAACAGTTCATGAAACTGGATGGAAAGCCCATTCTTCGCATCACCATCGAAAAGTTCATGGAGGCCATGCCCGGCATCCGCATCATTACCGTCCTTCCGGAAGACCATATCCCTTTTTGGCGGGAATACTGCGTCAGGGCCGGCTTTACCTGCCCGCAGCGGCTTGTCAAGGGCGGCTTCACCCGTTTCCATTCGGTCAAGAATGCCCTGGAATTTGTTCCCGACAGCGCCCTCGTCGCCGTTCATGACGGCGTGCGGCCCCTCATCAGCGTGGAGAAGATCCGGGAGTTGTTTGCATCGGCCCAAAACGTTCCCGCGCTCATCCCCGTCCTCCCCGTCACCGACACCCTCAAGGTGCTGCAGAAGCAGGCCGACGGTACCCTCCGCGCTACCGGTGAACCCATCGACCGCAGCCGCATCTATGGCGCCCAGACTCCCCAGATTTTCCGCGCCCGGGATATCAAGGCCGCTTATACGCAAGGGTACGACACCCTCTTCACCGACGACGCCTCCGTCGCCGCCCGATACGGAATACCGCTCACCTTCAGCGAAGGCGAACGGTACAATATCAAAATCACTACTCCAGATGATCTGAAAATAGCACAACTCCTCATCACCCAGTTAGAATAGCCGCTCTGCAGGGCGGCCGGCCGGAGGCCGCGGGGGTTTTTAAGGGGGCGGAGCCCCCTCAGAAGAGTTGAGCGAGAAGGGACGTGACGCTAGTCACGGCCCGTATAGCTGGTGCTCTTGAAATCCTTTACCCATACCTGGCGCTCGATGGGCTCGTCCAGGGAGATCATGGTGTCTGTGCTCTGGATGTAGGGCAGTTTCTGGATGGTGTTCAGGAGTACCTCCATGAGGTGGTCGTTGTCCAGGCAGTATACTTTTGCCAGAATGGCATACTTGCCGGTAACGAAGTGGCATTCCACAATTTCCGGAATTTTCTTGAGGTTGGCAATCACCTCCGGATACTTGGTGCTTTCCGACAGCGTGATGCTGATGAAAGCGCATACGTTGAGACCGAGAGCCTGGGGCTTCACCTGCAGGCGGGAGCCGGTAATGACACCATTGGCCTCCAGCCTTTTGTAGCGCTGGTGGATAGCCGCGCCGGAAACGCCGCATTCACGGGCAATCTCGAGGAACGGCATACGGGCGTTCTTGACGAGGAAAGACAGGATCTTTTGGTCTACCGGATCAAGGTGGTAACTGGACATACTACTTACATTTTAGAACTAACCGCCACAAAGATACAAAAATTATTTATTTTCCCCGTTTCCTGCTAAATTTTTTTGTGGGCTCAGATTGGGCGATAATTGCCTGACAGTCAGCCTCGGTAAGCGTGGAGGCATCGGTTCCCTTGGGAATTTTAAAATTGGAAGTGTTCAGCTTGATATAAGGTCCGTATCTTCCGTTTACTACTTTGATGTCTCCGAATTCGGCAATATACGTATTAGCAGGCTTTTCCTCTGATGCTTCGCGAATTAGCGCGGCGCACTCGCCCAGCGTAACCGTGAGAGGGTCTGCCGTACGGGGAAGTTTCACATTTTTGCTTCCGTATTTTAAGTAAGGACCAAACTTGCCACTTGTAGCCACCACGTCAATTCCGTCCAGCTGCCCCACGGTGCGGGGAAGTTCCAGCAGTTTCAAGGCCTCTTCAAGGGTAATGGTTTCAATCAGTTGGCCTTTTCCCAGCGAAGCGCTCTGACGACGCTCTCCTTCACCCTTCTGCACATACGGTCCAAACTTGCCAAACGCGGCGATCACCTTGTCTCCGTCCGGAGCTGTTCCAATTTCGCGGGTAACCTTGTTGCTGTAATTGCGGTCCTGCAGCACCTCCTCCACATGCTTGTGGAACGGCTTGTAGAACGCGTCAATGGTGTCCTGCCAGGCTTTGTGCCCTTCTGCCACCTCGTCGAAGTCCGTCTCTACGTTGGCCGTGAAATCGTAGTCCAGGATGTCGGTGAAGTTGTCCACCAGGAAATCTGTCACGATGAGGCCGATCTCCTGCGGCAGCAGCTTGCCTTTCTCTGCGCCCACCGTCTCTTTCTTCACGCTTGCCTTGACGGCACCTCCCTTGAGCGACAGGTTGGTAACTTCGAAAGCCTGTCCCTCCTTGTCTCCCTTGGCCACATAGCCGCGGCCCCGGGTGAGGGTGTCTACCGTTGCGGCGTACGTGGAAGGACGGCCGATGCCCAGCTCCTCCAGCTTCTTCACCAGCGTAGCCTCGGAATAGCGCAGCGGCGGAGCGGTGAACTTGCACAGGGCATTCACCCCGGCCTCCACCATGATGTCTCCCTTGTTCAGCTGCGGCAGCACCACCTCCTCGGTGTCGGTGGGCTCGTCGTCGTCGCGGCCCTCCAGATACACTTTCATGAAACCGTCAAACAGGAGTTCCATGGACTGGATGCCGTATTTCTCCGGCCGTTTGTCGGAACCCACCTTGAGGGTGGTGTTCAGGACGCGGCTCTCTGCCATCTGGCTGGCGATGGTGCGCTTCCAGATGAGTTCGTAGAGCTTTTTCTCCTGCGGCGTGCCCTCGATGGTGGTATGGTCCAGGTAGGTGGGACGGATGGCTTCGTGCGCCTCCTGGGCCCCCTTGGACTTGGTCTGGTACTGGCGGAAGTGGTGATACTCCGCGCCAAAATTCTCTTCGATGAACTTGTGCGCCGCGCCCAGCGCGAGTTTGGACAGGTTGGTGGAGTCCGTTCTCATGTAAGTGATGAGACCGCGCTCGTAGAGCCCCTGTGCTACGCGCATGGTGGTGGCCACGGGGAAGTGCAGCTTGCGGGCTGCCTCCTGCTGAAGGGTGGACGTAGTGAACGGAGCCGCCGGAGAGCGGACACCTTCCTTTTTCTCCACCGAGTCTATGCAGTACACCGCGCCGATGCTGTC
>DGHE01000123.1:9719-9942 GCA_002392525.1 Bacteroidales bacterium UBA3856
CGGGTGTCCAGCGTCGCTTTTACCTTGGCCGATGACCCCTCGGGCTGGAACGCTGCCTCTACGCGATAGTACGGCTCGGGGCGGAAGGCCATGATCTCCTTCTCCCGGTCTACGATAAGGCGCAGCGCCACGCTCTGCACACGACCGGCGCTGAGCTTGGGCTGAATCTTTCTCCACAGGATGGGGGACAGCTCGAAACCCACCAGGCGGTCCAGCACGCGGC
>DGHE01000108.1:0-3204 GCA_002392525.1 Bacteroidales bacterium UBA3856
TGGTGGCCGTCTGGCGCACACCCAGAGTCTGGTTGGCCGAAGTGAAGTTGGTAGCAAGGCCGCCGTCCTTACCGCTCTGCAGGAGGACGACTGCAATCAGGAGGATGGCTGCGATGATAATCAGAACAACCAGGGTAGTGAATGCTGCGTTCATGTATAGTTGCTTTTTTTATTAGTCTAAGTGATCCAATTTCTCAATAAGGGATGCAAAGTAAGCACTTTTTTCCGGAATATCCAAAACGAGACGGGAATAAATGCGCTTTGCCTCCTCATAACAGCCCTGTTCCACAAAGATTTGCGCTAGCGTCTCGGTGGCAAAACGGTTTGCGATGGCTTCGTTTTCCGTCTTCACCGCCGGGGCGTCGGAATGGGGCCTTGCAAAGCGGGAGAACACGTTGTCTCCGCCCTCGCGCACCTTGTCGTACTGTGCCTGCGAGAAGTAGTCTCCTCCCACGACGCGTACAGAATGCAAGGGCTCTTCCTCCCGGTCTGTGGCCGCAGGTTCCATGTAGGCGGCCAAAAGGGCCGATGCATCTTTGTCTGTGCAATTGACCTGGCGCCGGTCTCGGAGCAGTTCCGAGAACTTGCTGCGGTCTCCTACATACAGTGCCTGCGCGGCGAATTCTTCTTCGCTCCATGCGCTCTCGCCCATGGCGAACATGCGCCGGCACAGCTCCAGCCTGGCTGCGGCATACCAGGGGTACAGGTTTACCACTCCCGACAGCTCGTCCAGAGTAAGTGAATGGATGTCAATATGATGGAAGGGCTCTACCATTGTGCTACAGTTGCATTGAAAATGTCCTCTACCAACTTCTCTATAATGGTTACGCACAATTCGCCCTCTACGGCATCCAGCGCCAGCGTGGCGTCGAAGTCCTCATAAGCGCTGAACGTCTTGTTGGTAACGTCGTCTTCGGGATATTTCTTATTGGAAAAATCAATTTTAACGGTGACGGTAAGGCGGCTCTGGGCGGCCTGTTCGTCGGCGGTAACGGCCGTGGCGCTCACATCGTAGCCGGTAACCTCGCACACCAGTTCCATGTCTCCGTCCACATCTACCTGTTCCAGGCGCGTGAGTTTGCGGAACTTCTCCTGCAGGGCCTCGGTGAGGTCTCCGGACAGGGACGGGTTCACGCGCAGCGCCTTGTACTCCACGTAGGGAATGGTGATGGTCTTGACATCGGCCTGAATGGACGTACCTGTGAAAGAGTAGATTCCACAGGAAGCCACCAGCAGTGCGCCGGTGAGTATGCAGGCAAGCTTTCTCATTTCTTACGGTATTCGGGCGGAAGTTTGCGGTACAGGGTGCGTTCGCTCATGCCCAGTTCCTCTGCGGCCTTCTTGCGGTTGCCATGGTATTTTTCCAGGGCCTGCCGGATGAGGTCTTCCTCATTGCGGCGCACGCTCAGCGAACTGGCTTCCTCGGGCTGCTCATGTGTTTCTACATGCACGATGGGCCGATGGGCGCTGAATTCCTCCTCGCCCTGCCATTCGGCCTCTTCCAGCGGGGCGGCGGCTGCAGGTGCGGGCAGCTCCCGCCGGTCCAGGCGGGCCTTGAGCGCGTCCACCTCCTGCTTGAGGTCGAAGATGGCCTTGAAGATAGCCTGCCGTTCGTCGGCGCTGAAGGAGGGACTGGCCGATGACCCTGCCGGCGCACCCTCGTACACCACGGGGATGGGGTCTCCCTGCTCGCGGGGCATGAGGTGCTCCAGATCCTGCGCGCTGAGTTCGATGCGTTGCAGCGTGGGTGTCACTTTTACCGACACCTGCGCCGTAAGGCTTTGGGTGAAGCCTTGCAGCTGCCGGATGTTGCCGGGCCAGCGGTACTGCTCCAAAAGCCGGATGGCGTCGGGTCTCAGGCTGATCTTGCACATGCCGTTCACCTCCGAAAAGTCAGATGTGAATTTGCGGAACAGAAGATAGATATCTCCTTTTCTCTCCCGCAGGGGAGGGATGCGGATTTGGGCCGCCGAAAGGCGGAAATAAAGGTCTTCGCGGAACTTGCCCCGCTTCACGGCCTCGTACAGATGCACGTTGGTGGCGGCCACTACGCGCACGTCCGTGTGCTCCACCTTGTTGGAACCCACCTTGCGGTACTCTCCGCTCTGCAGAACGCGAAGCAGGAGCGCCTGGGACTCCAGCGGAAGCTCTGCAATCTCGTCCAGAAAGAGCGTGCCGCCGTCCGACTCCTCAAAATAGCCCTTGCGGTTGTCTACCGCTCCGGTGAAGGAGCCTTTCACATGGCCAAACAGTTCTGAGTTTACCAGTTCTTTGGGCAGCGCGCCGCAGTTCACTACAAAAAAGCTTCCCTGCCGGCGGGTGCTGAACTGGTGGATAATACGGGCTACGTTTTCCTTACCCACGCCGCTTTCTCCCTGAATGAGAACGCTTAGGCCGGTGGGTGCAAATTTCACCGCTGTCTCCAGGGCTTCATTCAGCGCAGGGTCGTTGCCGATGATGTCGTATTTGTTCTTTAACGCTTGCAGGTCCATAGTCGTGCAAATTTACTAAAAAATACTTATATTTGCGATTGCACAGAAATATAACACAATCTATATTGTATGAAAAAAACTCTTATTTATCTGGCCGCAGCTCTGTTTACAGTTGCCTGCGCCTCCCCCGAAAAGATGGCCAAGATGGCCGAAAATGTAAAAACGGATTGCAATCCTGCCGTACTGGAAGTGGTCAATGGAACCATTGATGCAACCGTTACCGTAACCTACCCCAAGGACTATTTCAACCCCAACGTGGTGCTGGAAGTAACTCCCGTCATCGTTTATGAAGGCGGTGAGGCTGCCATGAAACCCTTCATGTACCAGGGTGAAAAGGTTAAGAAAAACTATAAGGTCGTTGCCAAAGACGGCCAGAAGGTGAGCGAGAAAATCCACTTCGACTATGTCGAGGGCATGGAGAAGAGCTACCTCGAGCTCCGCGGCAAGGTTATCGCCGGCAAGAAGGTGGTGAACCTCCCCGTCAAGCGCGTGGCCGATGGTGCCAACACCACTTACATGCTTGTGAAGAGCGCCGGTCAGCTCGCCTTCAAGAAGGACAACTATCAGGATGTCATCTCCTCCACCACCGAGGGTCAGATCAAATACCTGGTGAACAGCGCCGATGTCCGCAACTCCGAGCTCAAGGGCAAGTCCGTGAAGGAATTCCTGGCCGCCCTCGATGCCGCCGCCGCCGATGAGCGCACCACCGTCA
>DGHE01000108.1:3314-11877 GCA_002392525.1 Bacteroidales bacterium UBA3856
GCTCTCCGACAACCGTTCTGCCAGCGCCAACAAGGCCTGGAAGAAAGTGACCAAGGGCCACGAAGCCGTCGATCCCACCGTCCGCAGCGTCGGTGAAGACTGGGAAGGTTTCCAGCAGCTGGTCCAGGAAAGCGACCTCGAGGACAAGAACCTCATCCTCCGCGTCCTGTCCATGTACTCCGACCCCGCCGTGCGTGAGAACGAAATCCGCAACATGTCCCAGGTGTTCACCGCCCTCAAGGGTGAAGTTCTCCCGGAACTGCGCCGCGCCCGCCTCATCGCCAACGTGGAGTATAAGAACTACACCAACGAAGAGCTCATTGCCCTGCTCCAGAACAACGAGAGCGTCCTGGACGAGGAAGCCCTCCTGCGCGCAGCCTCCGTCATCAAGGACGAGGCCCAGAAGGAAAGCATCTACAAGAAGGCCATCGAGCGCTTCGGCAGCGACCGCGCCCAGTACAACCTGGCCGTCCTGTACCTGAACCAGGGTAAGGATGCCAAGGCCGAGGCCGGTCTGGCCGAGGTGAAGACCGTTGACGCCGACGTCATCAACGCCAAGGGTGTCGTAGCCCTGCGCAAGGACGACTTCAAGACCGCCGAGCAGTGCTTCCGCCAGTCCGGCACCGACGAAGCCAAGGCCAACCTGGGCACCGTGCTCATCCTCACCGGTCGGTACGAGGAAGCCGCCCGCGTGCTGGAGCAGCCTAAGGGTTGCTGCCACAACAGCGTGCTTGCCCTCATCCTCACCGACCAGCTGGACAAGGCCCTCAAGACCGCTCACTGCGGAGATCCCAAGGTCTGGTACCTCAAGGCCATCATCGCCGCCCGTCAGGGTAAGGCTGCCGATGTGAAGACCAACCTCGAGAAGGCCTTCAAGAACCCTCAGCTCAAAGAACGCGCCGCCCGCGACATCGAGTTCGCCGGCTACGAATTCTAGAGTGAATGCATAGAACGGAAATCATACTGGACATCATCTTCTGCGCCATTGTGCTGCCGGGGATGATGTTCCTTTTCCCTACGGGCGAGTGGGCCTCGTGGCAGCCGGGCTATGTCCTGCTGTACACCATGTGGCTCATGGGCGTGTGGATCATGGGACGCAAAGTCCTGGGCCCCATGCTCACCGAAAAGGGGAGAGGAAGCAAGATCACGGCGGCAGGTGTACTGTTCCTCATGATGGTAGTCACCTTCCTCATGACCTTGACTCCAGTGAGTTTCCCGGGTAATATTTCGGGTCGCATGGGCAGCATGCAGCTGCATGTCCGTGCCATGTGGATCCTTTTTCTGGCGGTTAACGCCTACGCCATCCCTGTGGGCTTCCTGAGCGCAAGAGTCAAGGCTCTTACAACCAAGAAAGAAACCGAAGAGGCCGAGGCCAATGCGGCCGAGGCTTTGGAAAGAAAGCGCCAGGAAGCAGGGGAAGCGGCCGGTGAGGATATACAGGTGAAGTCCGACTACCGGGTCATTCACCTTCCCGTATCGGCCATCCAGTATATAGAAGGGCGGAACAACTACGCGTGCTTCCATATGGACCATCGTGAGGACGTAGTGTCGCAGATTGCTCTCAAAAGCGTCATGGACATGCTGCCTCAGGGAAAATTCGTGCGCGTCCATCGTTCCTACATCGTGCCGCTCTGGAGAATTGAACATCGCAGCGGCACAGAGGTTCAGCTCATGGGTGTGAAAGAGAAAATTCCCATCGGCCGAGCCTATAAAGAAAACTTAAAAAATGCCTAAAAAAGACTTTTACGCAACCCGTTCCACCGCCTGGTGGAAAGTGGCCATTGCCATGATCGGGTCCTGCCTGTCGGGTGTTACCTTCGTGTCGGTCCCCGGTATGGTAGATGTAGCCGGGTTCGGCTATCTCCAGATGGTAATGGGATTTTTCCTTGGTTACCTGGTCATCGCCTTTGTGCTGTGCCCGCTCTACTTCAAGCTCAACGTGGTGTCGGTATACGAATACCTGGACAAGCGTTTCGGCATGGCCTCCCATAAGACCGGAGCCTGGTTTTTCTTCATCTCCAAGATTCTGGGCGCCAGCGCCCGCCTGTATCTGGTGTGCGCCACCCTGCAGCTGCTGCTGCTCGGCCCTGTGGGCGTACCGTTCTGGGTAACGGTGGTGCTCTCGGTGCTCCTCGTATGGCTCTACACCGTGCGTGGCGGCGTCAAGGCCGTCATCGGCATGGATATCTTCAAAACCCTGTGCATGCTGGCCGCCGTAGGCCTCACCCTTATCCTGGTGGGCAAGGAAGTGGGCAAACTGGACACCGGTTACATGCAGCTTTTCCACTTTGACGACGTTAACGCCTCGCAGTACTTCTGGAAGCAGCTCCTCGGCGGCATGTTCACCGTCATTGCCATGACGGGCCTGGATCAGGACATGATGCAGCGCACCCTGGCTTGCAAAAACGTGAAGGACTCCCAGAAAAACCTCATGGTGTCCATCTGCCTGCAGGCCGTCATGATTTCCCTCTTCCTGTTCCTCGGAGTGGCCCTGTATCAGTATGCGGCTCTGCATGGCATTACGGCCCGCGGAGACCAGCTGTTCCCGGCCGTCGCCTGGAACGGCGGACTGCCTAAGATTGTGGGCGTACTGTTCCTCGTAGGTCTTGTGATGGCCGGCTTTCCGGCAGGCGGCAGCGCCCTTACCTCGCTCACAACCTCCTTCACCATTGACATCCTGGGCGGCAAGGACAGCAAGCGCACCTTCATCCACAGCTGCATGGCCGTTCTCATGGCCATCGCCATCGTGGTGTTCCATGCGCTCAACTCCACCAGCGTCATCGACGCCGTATATCGCCTGGCCAGTTACACCTACGGTCCGCTCCTCGGCCTCTTCACCTTCGGCCTCATCTGGAAACACAAGGTGCGTGACGGCTGGGTACCCGTGATTGCGGTGGCAGCCCCCATCCTCTGCCTGGTGCTGGACATGAATTCCGTCAAATGGTTCAACGGTTACCATTTCAGCTATGAGCTCCTTCTGATGAACGCCGCGTTCACCATCATCGGCCTCTGGCTGGCCGTTAAACCCGGGAAGGCCGAATAATCCATGAGACTTCTCTTCATGACCGACTTCACGGAGCAGTTTCCCTACAGACTGCTCCGTGGGATCATGAAGTATTCCCTCGAGAGCGGGGAACGCTGGGTGGTGTGCAAGATGCCGCCCGCGTTCCGGAGAGAGAAGGGCATCCGGCGTGTGGCGCAGTTCGCCGAGGACTGGCACGCCGACGTTGTCATCGGCCAGTTCGAGCCCGGAGACAACCTCCAGCTCTTCCGCAAACGTGGTATCCTGGTCTTTGCCCAGGACTACATCTCGCTGTTTCCCGGCGTGCCCAACATCACGGCCGACTACCGCAAGGAAGGAGAGATGGTGGCCGAAAGGTTCGTCGCGCGGGGCTTCCGCGAGTTCGCCTTCTTCGGCAACAACGGCATGTGCTGGAGCGACGGCCGGCAGGAAGGTTTCCGCGATTACCTTATCGAGGCCGGCTTTGAGGAAAACATCTACATCTACGACCAGCAGCGTGTTTCCAACCTGTGGTATTACAAGCAGAGCCTCGTGCACGACTGGCTGCTTTCCCTCCCCAAACCCGTGGGCATCTTCGCCTGCGACGACAACCAGGCATCTATCCTGGTGGAGGCCTGCGACGTGCTGGGTATCCGCATTCCCTACGATGCCGCCATCATTGGCGTGGACAATGACGAGATCATCTGCGGCATGTCCAATCCGCCCATCTCCTCCATCGACGTGGATATCGAGCGCGGTGGCTATGAGGCTGCCGCCATGGCGGTGCAAATGATGAAAGACCCTTCCTACACGGGAGAAGACATTGTGCTGCAGCCCCTGTACATCGTGACGCGGGAATCGTCCAATCTCATTACGACCCGGGACGTGCAGGTGCACAGCGCCCTCACGTTCATCCACTCCAATGTGGAGCACAAGATCCTGGTACCGGATGTCCTTGCTCACGTGGCCATGAGCCGCCGCCTGCTGGAGCAGCGCTTCCTGCGGGCCACGGGAAAAACCATCTACCAGTACATCTCCGAGCAGCGTGTAGACCACTTTGCGGCCCTCCTCCTGGATACCAAGGATTCCATCGCCAACCTGGCCGCCCGCATGGATGAACCCGATCCCAAATCCCTTTCGCGGCGCTTCAAGGAAATCAAGGGATGCACTCCGTCAGAGTACAGGAAGAAGAATTTGCGCAAAATGAGGGAATAATTTCGCAAATTGCCTCGTTTTAGCTTCCGTCGGAATCTATCTTTGTGTCACTAACCTCTATTCAGATGACACTCGGTATCGACATCGGCGGAACAACCATCAACCTGGGCCTTATAGACGGGGCGCAAGTTGTCAAAAAGTTGCAAATCCCGTCCTTCCCTAAAACAGCAACCCTGGATGATACGCTCATCTATCTGGGAGACCAGATAGAGCGGTTCCTGGTTCCCGGCGTGAAGCAGATCGGAATCGGCGTCCCGTCCTTGACAGACCCCGTAAAGGGCATCGTGTACAATGCGGCCAACATTCCCTCCTGGGATGTGGTTCCCCTCAAGGAAACCCTGGAAGCCCGCTTTGACATCCCCGTCTTCGTGAACAACGACGCCAACTGCTATGCCCTTGGTGCTGCCGTAAAAGTGGCAAAGAACCTTCCCACCGTAGTGACGGTGACGCTGGGTACCGGCACGGGCGTTGGAATTGTGATAGACGGGAAACTCTTCTCCGGGACGCACTGCGGCAGCGGAGAAATCGCTTCCATTCCCTACAAGGCATCGGATTACGAGTCCTTCTGCTCCAAGAAGTACTTTACCTCCCGTGGACTGGACCCCCGTGCCCTTTCCCAAGCGGCCACCGCAGGCGACGAAACTGCCAAGGCACACTTCCGTGACTTTGGCCGCCACATTGGAGAATTCCTCTCGGTGGTCATGTTCGCCTACGACGCAGACTGCATCGTACTGGGTGGCGGTATTTCCCATACGTTTCCTCATTTCTCGGACGCCATGTGGGAACAACTCCGCTGCAGTTATCCGTACCAGGCTGCCCTGGACCAATTAAAGATTGTTGCCATGCCCGAAGAGGACACTGCTCTGGTGGGCGCGGCTTCCCTTGCATAATCCCACCCTATGAAAAAGACTGTTATCCTTTTGACCGCAATCCTTCTGGGCATGCACGCATGGGCAGGCCCCCTCAAAGACTGGACGCTCCAGCGCCAGGGAGACAACACTGTGTACAAAGCTCAGGTGCCCTGCACCGTGGCCGGCGTGCTCAATGAAGCCGGTTACTTTGGTCCCGATGTCCTGGACGAAGACCGCTACAAGGCCATCGACAAGAGCATCTTCGACAGCCCCTGGGTATTTACCACCCAGTTCAAGGCCAGCCCGGCCCTTCGTCACGTACTCCGCTTCGAAGGTCTCAACTACTACGCCGACATTGAGCTCAACGGAAAGATCATCGCCAAGGCCGATGAAACCTTCGGCCCCTACGCCGTCCGGGAATTCGACGTCACCGGTGCCGTCAAGGCCCGCAACACCCTCAAGGTCACCCTCCGCCGTGCGCAGAAGGGAGACCTCAACGCCGGCTACGTGGACTGGAACCCCCGTCCCGTGGACGAGAGCATGGGCATCATCCGTCCCGTCACCCTCATCTCCACCCCGGACATTGAGGTGAAGGACGTCTTCGTGAAGCCCATCGTAAACCCGGCCGATTTCTCCAAGGCATCCTTTGAGGCCCAGGTCACCCTGGTGAACCTGAGCAAAAAGGCTGTCAAGGGCACCGTGGAAGGCACTTATGAAGGAGGTAAATTCAGCGTCCCCGCCAGCCTCGCCGCCGGTGAAACGAAGGTGGTCACCGTCACCGAAAATGTGGAGAATCCCCGCATCTGGTGGACGGCAGAGCTGGGCAGCCCGGAACTCTACCATCTGAGCGTAGCCTTCTCAAAGGGCAAAAAGGTTTCCCACATGAGCGAGGTCATCTTCGGCCTTCGCAGCATCGAGAGCGAAATCACCCCCTACGGTCACCGCCAGTTCATCCTCAATGGAAAGAAGGTGCTCGTCAAGAGCGCCGGCTGGACCGACGACATCTTCATGCAGGACACCCCGGAGAGCCTGGAAGCCCAGGTAAAGATGGTGGCCGATATGGGCCTCAACAGCATCCGCTTTGAAAACATCTGGGGCAAGGACCACACTATCTACGACCTCTGCGACCGCTACGGCATCATGGCCCTCGTGGGCTTCAGCTGCCAGTGGGAGTGGGAGAACTACTGCGGCCTTCCCGAGTACAAGCGCTTTGGCTGCATCAACGATCCCAAGTCCGAGGCCCTCGCCGTCCGCTATTTCCAGGACCAGGTAGTGTGGCTCCGCAACCATCCCAGCGTCATCGGCTGGCTCACCGGCAGCGACCGCATCCCCAACCCCACGCTGGAAAAGCAGTATCTGGAACTCTACTACAAACTGGATTATCGTCCCTACGTGTGCTCCGCCAAGGGCATGTCTTCCCTGGCCGGTCCTTCCGGCATGAAGATGGAAGGCCCCTACGAGTATGTAGGCCCGGACTACTGGTGGCTGGACAACCGGTACGGCGGCAACTACGGTTTCAATACCGAGACCGGCCCCGGCCTGCAGGTTCCCCAGGTGGAATCCGTCGCCCGCATGGTGGGTGCGAAGGACCTCTGGCCCATCGGCCCGGGCTGGGCTTTCCACTGCACTGCCTCCGACTCCCACATGAACAACACCCATTTCCTGGAAAAGGCCATGAAGAAGTCCTACGGCAAGGCCGAGTCCCTGGAAGATTTCATGCGCAAGGCCCACGCCATGGACTATGATGCCACCCGCGCCATGTACGAGGCCTTCCGTGCCAACGTGCCCGAGGCCACCGGCATCGTGCAGTGGATGCTCAACAGCGCCTGGCCGTCCCTGTACTGGCAGCTCTATGACTGGTACGGCATTCCTACCGCCGGCTACTACGGCGTGAAGAAAGCCAACGCTCCCGTCCAGGCTGTGTACAACTATGCCGACCACTGCGTCTATGTAGTCAACGACGGAGTCCCCGCCAATAGTTATAAGGTAACCGTCCGCGTGTACGACGCCGCCAGCAAACTGGTGCGTAACGAAGAACATATTGTGAATTCCCAGCCCCGCGACACCCGCAAGGTGGTGAGCGGCATCGAAGGTCCCTGCTTTGTTGACATCAAGGTGGAGTGCGGCGGCTACAGTACCTCCAATTTCTACTGTGTCCCCCAGCACCTCAACCGCTACAAGTGGGACAAGTCCGACTGGTGGGGCATTCCCATGGAAAAGAGCGCCGACATGCAGTTCGTGAGCAGTCTCCCCGCCGCCCGGGTAACGATGAAAGTCGTTGAGGCCGATGGCGGTTACGACGTCACGCTCACCAACGGCAGTGCCGTCATCGCCTATCAGAACATCCTCAAGGCCAAGGACGACAAGGGTAGTCTCATCCCCGGAACCTTCTGGAGTGACAATTTCTTCACGGTGCTCCCCGGCGAAAGCTGCACCGTGCACTGCACCCTCCCCGAAGGCTGCAAAAAAGCCCATGTGGAATTGGCTGGTTGGAACGCAAAAACTGAATAACAATGAAACGAATTTTTACCGTTATCCTGGCGCTGAGCGCCCTGCAGGCCTTTGCCCAGACTCCCGAAGAGCTGGACCGCGACCGCTCCAAGTATGCCACCTACTCCTTCTCCAAGGACGACAAATACAAGGTGGAAGCCCCCTATGAGACTGTGAGCGTGAAGCAGCCCAAGGGAAAGAAGATCAAGAACGTCATCTTCATGATCGGCGACGGTACCGGCCTTAGCCAGTGGAGCGTGGGCTGGGTAGCCAATGGCGGCGCCCTCAACATTGACAACATGCCTGTGGCCGGCTATTCCCGCACCTATGCCACCGACAAGCTCATCACCGACTCCTGCGCCGGCGGTACCGCCCTGGCGAACGGCAAGAAGACCAAGTACGGCTACATCGGCCTCAATGCACAGGGTGAGCCCGTGGAGTCCAACCTCCAATGGGGCAAGCGCGTGAAAGGCATGAAGACGGGCGTTACCGTCACCTGCCGCATCAACGACGCCACGCCGGCCGATTTCTGCATCCACGGCTCGTCCCGCAAGGATGAGGAAGGCCTGGCCGCCCAGTACATCGATGCCGATGTGGACTTCATCTCCGGCGGCGGCACCCACTTCTGGAACCAGCGCAGCGACGGCCGCAACCTCATTGAAGAGATGAAGGCCAAGGGATACACCTATGTGGACAAGCTGGAAGACATTGCAGGCGCCCCCGGTGACAAATTCCTGGGCCTGTACGACGAATACGACCTCAAACCCAGCCTGGACCGCGGCCCCATCCTCATGGAAAGCACCATGAAAGCCATTCAGATGCTGGACAACAAGAAAGGCTTCTTCCTCATGGTGGAAGGCTCCCAGATTGACGACTGGTGCCACCGCAACAAGGTGGGTTACATGTGCGAGGAACTCTTTGACTTTGATAAAGTGATCGGCGCCGTCCTCGAGTGGGCCGAGAAAGATGGAGAAACCCTGGTGGTGGTTACCGCAGACCACAACAC
>DGHE01000108.1:12001-12482 GCA_002392525.1 Bacteroidales bacterium UBA3856
CACTTCTCCACCAGCGGTCACGACGGCATTGTGGTTCCGGTCTTTGCCTACGGTCCCGGAGCCGAGGCTTTCGCCGGCGTTCACGACAACGCCGAGATTGGACAGATTGTACGTAAACTCATGATGAGATGATAAAACTTCTCGCTCTCATAGCAGCACTTGTGCCGCAGCTTATTCCTGCCCCTGCCCACATGCAGGTGCAGGATGGGTGTTTTATTCTCTCTGAGAAGACTCAGAAGAATATGGTCTTCAAACTGGACCCCAAGTGCGGCCTCCCCGAGGAAGGCTACACCCTCGAAGTGACACCCCGCCGCATCAAGGCCGTCGCTTCCACCGAGGCCGGCCTCTTCTATGCCCGCCAGACCCTCTCCCAGCTGGAGGCGGACGGATCCTTCCCCTGTGTCCGGATCGAGGATTATCCCCGTTTCCGCTGGCGTGGTTTCATGGTGGATGCTGCACGCCACTTCATGAGCGTAGATGA
>DGHE01000006.1:0-884 GCA_002392525.1 Bacteroidales bacterium UBA3856
AGATGAAGAGGATGTTCTGGGTATTCACGTGGATGAACTCCTGCTCGGGGTGCTTGCGGCCGCCCTTTGGCGGAACATTCACGATGCTGCCCTCCAGGAGCTTGAGCATAGCCTGCTGCACGCCCTCACCGGACACGTCACGCGTAATGGAAGGATTGTCGCTCTTACGAGCAATCTTATCGATTTCATCAATGAACACAATGCCGCGTTCGGCCTTCTGGAGATCGAAATCGGCCTCCTGCAGCAGGCGCGTGAGAATGCTCTCCACATCTTCACCCACATAGCCGGCCTCGGTGAGGACCGTGGCGTCCACAATGGTGAAGGGAACGTCCAGCATACGTGCAATGCTGCGGGCCAGAAGCGTTTTACCGGTACCGGTGGGACCCACCAGAAGGATATTGCTCTTTTCCAGTTCCACGCCATCGTCCGTCTTGTCAATCAGGTTGTGCTGTACACGCTTGTAGTGGTTGTACACAGCCACGGCAAGCACCTTCTTGGCGCGGTCCTGGCCAATCACATACTGGTCCAGGTAGGCCTTGATCTCTGAGGGCTTGGGAGCTTTTCCCAGCGCAGCCGGCTTGGAACCCCGGCTCCTCCCGGGCTCATCCTCCAGCTCTTCCACATACTGTGCGGCCAGCTTGGCGCAGTCGCTGCAGATATACCCCTCCAGGCCCTTGAGCATGAAAGGGACCTCGGCCTCACTGCGGCCGCAGAACATGCAATGATTCTGTCCTTTCTTTGCCATGTTACTTCTGGCGCTTGCGAAGGATTTCGTCTACCATGCCGTAGGCCTTGGCTTCCTCGGCGGTCATCCAATAGTCGCGCTCACCATCCCGGGCCACTTTCTCAAAGGGCTGACCGGTGTGCTGGGCAATGATATTGAA
>DGHE01000006.1:973-6286 GCA_002392525.1 Bacteroidales bacterium UBA3856
GCGGCGATGAGGATTTCCGTAGCCTGGCCCTGGGCGCCACCCAGCGGCTGATGAATGAGCACACGGGAGTGCGGAAGCACGCTGCGCTTGCCCTTCTCACCGGCGCAAAGCAGCACGGCACCCATGGAGGCAGCCATACCCGTGCACACGGTGGCAACATCGGGCTGCACCAACTGCATGGTGTCGTAAATACCCAGACCGCTGGTCACCTGACCACCGGGAGTGTTCAGGTACATGGTAATGTCTGCATTGGAGTCGTTGGAAGCCAGGAACAACAGCTGAGCCTGGATAATGTTGGCCACATCGTCGTCGATGGGAACGCCCAGGAAGATGATGCGATCCATCATGAGGCGGCTGAACACGTCCATCTGGGCCACGTTCAGCTTGCGTTCCTCGGTGATGGTGGGATTGATGTATCCGTCCAGGACGGACGTATAACGAGAGAGGGTCATCGAACTGATGCCCCTCGCTCTAACTGCATATTTTTCAAATTCTGTCATACAACTCTACTGAAGCTCCTGGAACTTCTCCATGGAGATCTTTTTATTGGTGAGGGTAACCTCCTCGCGAACCTTGGCGATGGCGATGTTATCCTCGCACTGCTCCTCCAGACGGCGATACTGGTTCTGGTCCTGGAGCATGTTCTCGGCCGAGGAATCGATGAGATTCTGGGGAACACCGGCCATGCCGTACATGGCATACTGGTAAGCCACGAAGGACTTGGCGGCGGCCAGGATGTCCTCATGGGAAACCTTGAGGCCGAACTTCTGCATGATATAGCCGCGAACCAGCTGCCACTTGAAGTCCTCGATGAAGGCAGGGAATTCCTTCTCTACCTGCTCGGCGGTGAACTTGCCTTCGTTGGCATATACCAGCCAGCGCTTGAGGAAAGCCTCGGGCAGGGTAAGGGCAGCCTTCTCCACGAAGTACTTGCGGACATCGGCCCCGAAACGATAGTTGGCATCCTGCTCATGGGAAGCCTTTATGCGCTCGGTCACCTTCTCCTCGAACTGCTCGGGAGTGGTTACCTTGCCCTCGCCGAAGATCTTGTCGTAGGTCTCCTGGTTTTCCTCGGCGGCCACGAAAGTCTTGACGTTCACCACGGTGAAGGTGAACACGGGATTCAGACCAGCCAGCTGGGACTTCTCCACTTTGAGCATGGCGGCGCGGTCGGTCTCATTGGTGAAGGCGGCGTTCACGTCCAGCTCGAACTTGTCGCCGGCCTTCTTGCCGATGAAAGCACCGCGGGCGTCCTCGGCCACCTGAGCGATGCTCACATACACACCCTCGGCCTTGTGGCCCTCGTTCTCGATATCGGCCACGATGTAGTCATTCTCACCGGCCTTCTTGCCTTCCTGCAGGGAGCCATACTGCTGGAGTAGCTGCTCGCGGGCCTGCTTTTTCTCGGCGGCGGTGATGTTGATGTCATAATAGACCACCTTGTCTTCCTTGTTTACCTCGAAGGTAAGCTCCGGGGTCTGGGCAATATCGAACTTGAAGGTGAATTCACTGCCGGCAGTCCAGGACAGCTGAGGCTGGTCCTCGGAGGGCATGGGCTCGCCCACAATACGAATCTTCTCCTTCTTGATGAAGTTGTCCAGGGATTCTCCCACCAGGGAGTTCACGCTCTCGTACAGGCACTGGTCACCGTACATGCGCTGGATGAGGCTCATGGGAGCCATGCCACGACGGAAGCCCTTGATGTCTGCCTTGCGGCGGTAATCGTTGAGGCGCTTACGAAGCGGCTCTGCATAATCCTCTGCCGCGATCTGGATGGTCAGCTGATAGTTCAGTTCATCAGCCTTTTTTTTGCTAACTTTCATAGTATCTGTTTGTAATTATTGTCAAAAGGGCCGCAAAGATACGAAAAATATGCGAGACTATCAACGCCTGCGCTTGGGATAAGCCACACGTCCGTGATAAATCTGCTGCATATAGGTCTTGAGGATGCTTTTAATCACATTCATCTCATGCAGGGTAATGTCTGCGTCCTCAAACTGACCAGCTTTTTCTTTGCCGGAAACAATATTCTCCACAAAGCGGTCAAAGGCCTCTGGAGAGAAATCCTTGAGGGTTCGGGAGGCCGCTTCAATGGAGTCGCACACCATGAGAATCACCTCTTCTTTGGTGGCAGGACGCTGGCCATGATAATAAAAGTCGTCCACATCGGTGGGGTCTCCGCCGGCATTGAGGTACTGGTTCAGGAAGTACGTCGCCGCCGTAGTCCCGTGATGAGACCGGATAAAGGACTTGATCTCATTGGGAAGCCGGTGTTCGTCAGCAATGGCAATGCCGTCATCCACGTGGCGGATAATGTCCTGAGCACTCTCCTTGGGCGTTTTTCCCTCATGGTACTTGGCCGCCCCCGGGCTGGAAGACTCGTTCTCAATAAAGCATAGCGGGTTTTGCATCTTGCCCAGGTCATGATACAAGGCAGCAGCGCGCAGCAGCGGCACATTGGCATCCGTAGCACGGCCCACAGCCTCCACCATGTTCATCACCTGCAGGCAGTGCTGGAAAGTACCGGGCGCCTTGGCGCTCAGCTCCTGCAGCAGCGGGTTGTTGGTGTCGGCCAGTTCGATGAGGCGCGTAATGGACACCAGGTTGAACATCTTCTCAAAGAGATATACCAGCGGATACAGCGCAACCGTAAGCATGGCGCCCACGAAAATCTGGATAAGTTGCAGCCACCAGATGGACGTATTGCCCGCATCGATGAGCCTGAAGCCCAGGAATACACACAGCTCCACGCCAAAGATAATGGCGGCGTTAAGGAACTGCAGCCAACCCTTGTTGAGCGTTCCAAAAGTCTGGATGGTAACGAGGCCCGCCGTCAGGTACATCACGAAGAGTTCCATGCCGTTTCCGCAGAAAATGAGCATGGGCATGAGGAGCATCGTGTACACCGGCATCACCACCCGGTTGCGGAAGAAGGCCTGCAGATACAGCGCCAGCACCGGGTAAGGGATGAGGAACAGGATGGATGGAGCAAAACGCTCCGCCATGCAAGTGACGACCGTAGACAGGAGAAACAGAAACAGCAGATAAAAATACCGCTGTCCCGTCTCGAAGATGGAAGGCTTGGCAAACAGGATGCAGAAATAAAGCAGCACCACCAGCACCAGAGCTATGAGCACATTGCCAAAATACAGCAGGATGCGCGGGCCGCCATACCCGAATACCTTATTATACTCCGACTTGTAACTGTCCAGCACCTGCGCAATCTCGGCGGTAACGATTTCTCCGTTGGAGACAATCTTTTCATCGGCCTTCACATAGCCCAGCGTGGGCGAGATGTAGTCGTCGCTCTCCACGTGCGTAAGATTGGTCATGGAAGCGTCGTACACCAGATTGGGGATGATGCCGTTATAGACGCCCGACCGACGGAAGAGGGAATCCAGGTTGACGGAGGGATAGGCCGATGCCAGCACGGCAACCAGCTGGTCCTTCGCATCGGAGACCTTGTACACCTCCGAGCGGGGGTAAGTAGCGGCGCGCTTGTCTTTCTGGATGCAGATGAGGTCTTCCGAGATTTTGGCCGATCCGTGCTGTCCGCGCACCTGGGCATCCGAGATGACACCCTTGGCATAGATTTCCGAGAGCCGGGTTACCACGGCCGGACGAATACGGTTGTACTTGCCAAGGTCCAGCCCCTGCACGTTCTTGATCACGGAAGTGGTAACCTCGTTGGAGAAACGGTAATAGGGAACGATGAGGCCGCCCGCCTGCTCGCGCTCCTCCTGGATTTGTTCCTCGGTTTTGAGGATAGGAAAATCGAACTGGGAAATGAGCGTCTCGTAAGGCCAGGGACTTCCCTTCTTATAGTCATAATTGAATTTCGCGGTCCTGGGCATAAGAAGCACCAGGACTGCGAAAACAAAAGCCAGCGGAATAAACTTCCGGGGTATTTTAGGCATCGATATTGGCATAATGGGCATTTTCTTCGATGAAAGCGCGGCGAGGCGGAACATCGTCACCCATCAGCATGGAGAAGGTACGCTCTGCCTCGGCGGCATTTTCAATGGTAATCTGGCGAAGTACGCGGCGGGCAGGGTCCATGGTGGTCTCCCACAGCTGCTCGTCGCTCATTTCACCCAGACCTTTGTAGCGCTGTACCATCACGCCCTTGTCGGAGCCCTTACCGAGTTCGGCGGTAGCAGCCTCACGCTGGGCGTCCGTCCAGCAGTAACGTTCTTCCTTGCCCTTCTTCACCAGGTAAAGCGGAGGAGTGGCCAGGTACACGTAACCGTTCTTGATAAGGTCAAACATATAACGGAAGAAGAAGGTGAGGATGAGGCAGGCGATGTGGGAACCGTCCACATCGGCATCGGTCATAATGATCACCTTGTGGTAACGCAGCTTGGAAAGGTCCATGTGCTTCTCTCCGGTTTCGTCTTCCTGCGCCACGGTAACGCCCAGGGCAGTGTAGATATTGCGGACCTCCTGGCTCTCGAAGGCGCGGTCCTGGGCAGCTTTCTCCACGTTGAGGATTTTACCTCTCAGGGGCAGGATGGCCTGGATGCGACGGTCACGGCCCTGCTTGGCGGTACCGCCTGCGGAGTCTCCCTCAACGAGGAAGAGCTCACACTTCTCGGGATCGTGATCTGAGCAGTCGGCCAGTTTGCCGGGCATGCCGGCTCCGCCCATGGGGCTCTTTCTCTGCACCATCTCGCGGGCGCGGCGGGCGGCAGCACGGGCCGTAGCGGCCAGCACCACCTTCTCCACGATGGTCTTGGCCTCCTTGGGATGCTCCTCCAGGTACTGGTCCATAGCGGCGGCGGTAGCCTGGGACACGGCCGATGTAGCCTCGGGGTTACCCAGCTTGGTCTTGGTCTGGCCCTCGAACTGGGGCTCTGCCACCTTCACGGAAATGACGGCGGTAAGGCCCTCACGGAAGTCCTCGGGGCTCAGTTCACCCTTGAACTTGGCGAGGAGGTTGTTCTTCTCCGCATAGTTCTTCAGGGAACGGGACAGACCCATCTTGAAGCCCTGCAGGTGGGTACCACCTTCGATGGTGTGGATGTTGTTCACATAAGAGTAAATTCTCTCACGGAAACCGGTATTGTACTGGAGGGCAATGTCGATGGGAATAATTTTGTCGGTCTGGACGCAGATGGCGTCCGGGACCAGCTTTTCCTCACCGGCATCGAGGTAATCGATGAATTCCTTGAGGCCTTCCTGGCTGTAGAACACCTCCGAGCGGTATACCTGGTTACCCGTAGCCTTGCGCTCGCCGTCCTCGGCCGTCACGAACTCGTCCACTTTCTCGCGGAGGTCCGTAAGGGTGATGCGGATACCCTTGTTGAGGTATGC
>DGHE01000086.1:0-12354 GCA_002392525.1 Bacteroidales bacterium UBA3856
GCCTTTCCGTCACGGGAGGTAGCCTTGATGGCAACCAGTTCGTAGAGGTTGTTACCCTTGACGAGGTCGGAGGGTTTGACGGACCACATGCCCTTGAAGCCGGCCGGCAGGACGTCGGAGGCCATGGACAGGTACTGGTTCACGGTAACGGTATCCACGCCGGAAGCAAAACCGATGCAGGCGTTGTTCCAACCGGAAGGAGAGAGCACGCGGAGCAGGGGATTGGTCACGGTGGTGGAGTCGGACAGGTTGTTCAGGATTTCGGCCACGCGGGCATCCACGGCATAGAGGTCTACCTCGTTGCCCTGGTAGGTGGGCCAGAATTCCAGGGAAGCGGTACCCTGCAGGAGCTTGCGCACACGCTCAGGGTCCTTCACACCCGGCAGTTCGATGAGAATCTTGCCGGAGTTGCCAACCTGCTGGATATTGGGCTGGGTAACGCCAAAGCGGTCGATACGGTTGCGGAGCACATTGAAGGAGTTGTCAATGGCGCTCTTGGCCTCCTGGCGGATAACGCTGATGACCTGGGCGTTGGTGGCGTCGTTGGCCACTTTCTCACGCAGCTCGTAGGTGGCGAAAATCTCGGCCAGGCGACGCTGGGGGGCAACCTGCTCCCAAGCCTGCTCGAACAGGCCGATGAAGTCTGCGCTGGAGTTGGTGTTTCCGGCCTTGGCCTGAGCCATGGCGGCCACGAAGTCCGGGTCCGAGCTGTTGCCGGAGAGGGCCTTCACGAGATCTTCCAGCTGAACCTGCAGCATGACGTTCATACCGCCCTTGAGGTCCAGACCCAGGTTGATTTCCTTCTCCTTCACGCTCTTGAAGGTGTAGCCCAGGAATACGGTTTCATTGTTGACAGAGTCAATGTAGGCTCTGTTACGGACAGCTGCCACGGAGTCCTGCACGAATTCGCGGACATCGGCGGCAACATTGTTTGATTCTACGAACTGCAGGGCCTGCTCCTGAGCATACTTGGCAGCCTTATTCTCCTGAATACGGGTGATAGCCGTGAAGGAAAGCTGCCAGATGCTGGCGATGGCCAGGCAGATAGCTACGAATCTGATCCAACCTTTACTTTGCATTTTGTTATAGTTTTAATTAATATTGCAAATTAGCCCGCAAAAATACGATATTTTTCGCATTTATACAATAGTTACAGCCGTTCAATGTCGGCCCAGCCAAAGCGGGCGGGGTACAGCCAGGCGCGGTCTGTGTGCTCCATGACACCGTAGTCCAGCGACACCTTGGGGCACTCGGCGTAGGCTCTCTCGATGAAGGCGGGCTCGGTGATGTGGCTCTGCCAGCCGCGGAAGAGTTCCGTCACCTCCGGGAGATAGCGCTCCATCTCGGCGGCGATGGTCGCCGCCTTCCAGACGAAGATACCGCTGTTCCAGAAGAATTCGCCGGTGCGGACAAAAACCTCGGCCAGCTCCATGGAAGGTTTCTCGGTGAAGGTCTTCACCTGCAGCGGCCCGGCCATCAGGTGGGCGTTGCGGCCTTCTTTCACCTGGATGTATCCGAAGTTGACGTCCGGGCACTTGGGTACGATGCCGAGAGTCATGAGGACATCGTTTTCCTCCACATAGGCGAAGGCCTCGTCCATGGTGCGGACAAAGAGGTCTTCGTCCCGGATGACAAGGTCCCAGGGCGTTGCCACAATTACGGCTTCCGGGTCTCGGGACAAAAGGGTGTAGGCCGCCAGGGCCATGCAGGGGGCTGTCTTTCGGGCCGATGGTTCCAGCAGGAGGTTGCCTTCCGGCAGTTCGGGGATTTCCCTCCGGGCATCTCCGGCAAAAGGAGCCAGAGTGACCACGAGGATGTTCTCCGAGGGGACAACCTTGAGGAAACGTTCGTATGTATTGCGGAATTGTTTGGAAGAGCCGCTACCGTCGGCCATGATGACGCAGTATCTGTGCGGTTGACTCATAGGTTACTTAGTGTTATCAGGTTGAAGTTTCAGACATACATGGGAATCCAGGCCTGCGGGAAATACCGGACCACCGTCTCCTGCCCGTCGAACAGTACCGAGACAATGTCGAAGAAGACTTCCTGTCCCACAAGGTGTTTCTTGTTGAGGTATTGCAGGGCGGCCGCGCTGATGCGCTTTTGTTTGATCGGGTTTACCTGGTCCGATACGGCCGATGTGACAGGCGCCGTCCTGGCTTTCACTTCCACGAAGTGCAGCCCCTCCTGGTCCTCTGACACAATGTCCAGTTCCAGGTGGCCGGAGCGCCAGTTCCTGTCCAGGATCTGGTGCCCCCGGGAGAGTAGGAAATCACAGGCTATTTCCTCTCCGTTCTGCCCGATCTTACTGGTTTTCAGTACATTCATCGTTATTCAAATTTTACTACCGTCACGCCTGACCCGCCAAACTGGATGTGTTCGTCGGAGGCAGATGTGACGCCGGGCACCGTGCGTACGTATTTTTGGATCTCCTCGCGGAGGGCGCCCGTTCCTTTCCCATGCAAAATTCGCACCGAGGGAACGCCCAGCATGATGGCATCGTCAATATAGCGCATCACAATTTCAAGGGCGTCGTTCACCCGTTCTCCCCGGACATCCAGCTCCAGTTTGAAGCGGGCTTTTCGCTCGGTCATGGCCGTGTCGTAAACCTGGCGTGGACGGTTGTCCACCGTCTTGGCAACGGCCTTGTATTCATTGGCTGTAATTCTTTCCACGCGGTCCAGCGGCAGTTTTGTGGTAATGCTTCCCACAACCACGCTCACGGCCTTGGTGCTCACCTTGGCCACTTCTCCCACCATGCCGTTGTCCTTGATGCGCACTTTTTCGCCCACCTTGAGCGGTGCGGTGCGGAAGGCGGCCATCTTCTGGGCCTCGGCCTCCTGCTGCTCCATCTGGCGCAGGGTTTCACCATCGGCCCGCTTGCGCCTCCGGGCCTGTTCGCGCTCCTTGCGCTCCTTGACCGTCTGCAGCTTTTCCTCTATGTAGGCGTCGCGCTTGGAGCGGCCCTCGGCGAGGGCGCCCAGGAAGCCCTGCAGTTCTGCCCGGGCCTCTTTGGTCTGCTCCTTGTCGGCCTGGGCCTCCTTGATGGTGCGGATGGTGCTTTCCACGCGTTTGTTGGCGTCCCGCACGATTTTCTCGGCCTCGGCGCGGGCTTCGTCCAGGATCCGCCGGCGCATTTCCTTGATGTCCTCCAGCTCTTTCTCGTAACGGTCCGTAAGGCCTTCCAGCGTCTTGTCGGTGGCGCGGATGCGGGTGAGTTTCTCGTCCAGCTGGCGGCGGCTCTTTGCAATCTTGCGGAGGTTGCGCTCGATGCCCACGAACTGCTCGCCGGCACGCTCCTCGGCATCGTGGACCAGGGGCTCGGGCAGGCCCATCTTGCGGGCCAGCTCAAAGGCGAAGGACGAGCCCGGGAGGCCCATCTCCAGCTGGAAGAGGGGCGCGACCGTCTGGGCATCGAACTGCATGGCGCCGTTCACTACGCCGGTATCGGCCGACGAAGCGTAGAGCTTGAGGTTGGTGTAGTGGGTGGTGATGACGCCGTAGGCACCGCGGGTGTCCAGCTCGTGGAGGATGGCCTCGGCGATGGCGCCGCCGGCCGCGGGCTCCGTGCCCGATCCGAACTCGTCGATGAGGATGAGCGTGCGCCCGTCGGCCTCCTCCAGCATGGCCTTCATGTCGGTGAGGAAGGAGCTGTATGTGGAGAGGTCGTTCTCCAGGGACTGGTCATCTCCGATGGAGACCATGATGCGGTCGAAAACGGGCAGCTCCGACGTCTCGGACGTGGGTATGAGCATACCCCATTGGAACATGTACTGCAAAAGGCCCACGGTCTTGAGACACACGCTCTTGCCGCCGGCGTTGGGGCCGGAGATAAGGAGGATGCGTTTCTCGGGGGTGAGGGTCACCGTAAGCGGCACAATGGCTTTCTTCTCCCTGCGGAGAGATTTCTCGAGGAGGGGATGCCGGGCCTTGCGGAGGCTCAGGGAGCCGTCGAGCGAAACCACCGGCATGCCGGCAATGTAGTCCAGGGCCACCTGGGCCTTGGCCATGTTGAAGTCCAGTTCTCCCACGAATGCGGCGCCTTCGATGAGCTCCGGCACAAACGGGCGCAGGAATTCGGCAAACTCGTAGAGGATGCGGTTAATCTCCCGCGTCTCGTCAAAATAGAGCTGGGCAATCTCGTTCTGGAGCGCGACAATCTCGGCGGGTTCCATGAAGGCGGTCTTTCCCGTCGCGCTCTCGTCGTACATGAAGCCCTGGAACTGGCGTTTCTTGGCCGATGCCACCGGAATGAGCATCTTGCCGTCCCGGATGCTCACGCTGGCATCGGCCTCCACCAGACCGTCCTGCTGGGCCTGCCGGAGGATGGCGTTCATGCGGCGGGACACGTTGATCTCCTTCTCCTTGATGCTCTTCCGGATGCGGTACAGCTCGTCGGAGGCCGTGTCCTTGATCTCTCCGTGACGGTCCAGGATGGAGTCTATGCGCTGCATCACCTCTGCGGGCGCGTTCACGCCGGCCGCCAGGTGCTGCAGGTTGGGGTAGATGCCCTCCTTCACGGTGTGGAAGAAGTGCAGGGCCTTTCTGAGCGTGTCCAGAAGGGTGCGAAGTTTCCCGAGGGACAGAAGGTCTATGGAAGCATTCTTGCCGATGGGCTCCAGGAAAGGAATGGCGTCTATGTATCCGGCGGTGGGGAAGCTGTCCTCGAACATGAGGATGAGACGCATTTCGTCCGTGAGCAGGTGCCGGCGGTGAATTTCACCGGCATCCGTAGAAAACTCCTCACCGGCCACGCGGGCTGCCGCATAGTCGGTGGAGCATCGGCCTTCAATGGCCGCACGTACCTTGTCAAATCCCAGTTTCGCCTCCAGTCTCTCGTCCATATTAATCTCCCTCCTCGTCGGTCATCATCAGGGAGCCCAGCAGATGCCGCAGCTCCTTTACGTCGTTTACAGTGGTAATTTCCCCTCCGCGCACGAAGCTCACGTTGCCGGTTTCTTCCGACACCACCAGGACGTCGGCGTCGGTATCTTCCGTGAGGCCGATGGCAGCGCGGTGCCGCATGCCGTAGTGCGCGGGGATGTCTGTGCGGTTGGTCATGGGCAGCTGGCAGCGGGCAGCTGCGATGTGGTCGCCGATGATGATCATGGCACCGTCGTGCAGCGGGGAGTTCTTGAAAAAGATATTGGTGATGAGACGCCGGTTGATGTCCGCCTCAAAGCGGTCTCCGGTGTTCATGTATTCCTCCATGGAGCTCTTGTGCTGGAGCACGATGAGTGCGCCGGTTTTCTCCGCCGACATGGCGCGGACGGCTTCTCCCAGTTCCTCGGCGCTCTCGGAGCCCATCTTCTCCTCCTTGATACCCATGATGCGGTTGAACAGTTCGCCGGTTCGGCGGGTGAGGCCGCTTTGCACCGCCAGGCGGTTGAGCATGTGGCGGATTTCGGGCTGGAAGAGGATGATGAGGGCCAGTACGCCCACGTCCAGGAGGGTGTTGAGGAGCACCGTCATCATGCGCATGTTGAGGGCGCTCACAACGCCCTGGAGCACCAGGAGGGCCACCAGGACCAGCACGATGTTGAGGACGGTGGAGTCGGCCCGGATGCTGCGGATGAGGAAAAAGATGATGGTGGCCACCATCAGGATGTCCAGAACGTCGGCCCAGCCAAAGCTGAGAAAACCGAATATGGAGACAAGGCTCTTCATCACGTGCACAAAGATAATGAATTTATCTAAGAATATCGTTCAAAACGCTGCTGGCCGCTTCGCGGGCTCCTTCGCCGGGGCCCTGGATGACCAGGGGATACGGGTGGAAGGCACTGCGCACGATGATGGCGTTCTCGGTTCCCCTGAGGTAGTAGGCGGGGTGCACGGGCGGCACGTTCCTGAGGCCGATACCGGCGCGGAAGCCGTGGGGAGTTTTCTCCAGGAAGGCCACAAAGCGTTGGCGGAAGCCCTGCACAGCGGCTTCGCGGGCATGTGCAGCCCAGGTGGGTTCGTAGGCCTCCAGTTTTTCATAGAACTGGCCGATGCTTCCCTGCATCACCGTCTCGGGTACGGCAGGCGTCACTTCCACCTGCTCCTCCTCCAGCCGTACACCGGCCTCGCGCGCGAGGATGAGCAGCTTCCGGAGGGCGTCCTGCCCGCCCAGGTCTACGCGGGGGTCGGGCTCGGTGAGACCTGCTTCGGCCGCCTTCCTTACCCGGCTGGCAAGGGATTCTCCGCCACTCTGGTATTCGCTCAGAATCTGGTTGAGGGTGCAGGAGACCACGGCCTCGATGGACAGCACCTCGTCGCAGCTGTTGGTGCCGCGGGAGATGGATTCCAGGATGGGGAGGGCAGCTCCCACGGTGGTCTCATAGCGAAGGATGGCGCCGTTTTCCCGGGCGGCGGCATGCATGGCGGCGTACTCGGCGTAAGGAACGGCAAAGGAGCGGCGGTTGGAAGACACAATGCCTATACCGGCCTCAAGAAGGTCTACGTATCGTTTATAGAGCGTTTTACTGTTGGTGGCATCCACAAAGACAGAGCCTTTGGGCGCCACTTTGAGGAGGGCGTCAATGTAGTCTCCCTCCGTGCCGATGACCGGGTGCCCGCCCAGGTCTATCCCGTAGAGGCGGCTGTTGGCCCGGCCCACGATGCGGAGCGATTTTCCGGTGCGCTCCTTCACGGTGGAGGCGCTTTGCTGCACCATCTGGATAAGTGCCTGAGCCACAGCGCCGTCTCCGCAGAGGAAAAGGTTCACTTCTGCTACGGGCAAATCCTGGAAAAAGGCCCGGTGGATGGCTTTGAGCGCCTGTTCCAGCACGGATTTCCGCACGCAGATAACAAAGCTGTTTCCATCTTTCTGGATGCTTCTGGCTTGTATGCCTTCTTCCTGTAAAGCGTTGAAAATGGTCTCTTTTGCCTCGGCGGCTTCGCGGGTGCCCACTAACCGGATTGTTTCTCCTTCAGATGCCACTCCAACCCACTGTGAGGCATCTTTTTGGGCATTTACTACCGTAAATTTCCCGTCCGGAACAAAGGTGTTACGAATTTCGATATCTATTTTTGCGGCCATGGCGGGAGCTACTGTGGGCGCATAGAGCACCTTGGCTCCATGGGAGGCCATTTCCAGGGCTGCGGCATAAGACATGCGGGGGATGGTCCGGGCGGCCGGAACCTCCTTGGGATTGGCGGTCATGATGCCGGGAACGTCGGTCCAGATTTGCAGGCTTCCGGCTCCGACGGCCGCTGCATAGAGGGCTGCCGTGTAGTCCGAGCCGCCCCGGCCCAGGGTGGAAATGTTGCCCGCCTGGTCTCGGCAGATGAACCCGGGTGCGACGAAAACATCGGCCTGTTTTTCCTGGATGGCCTTCTGGATTCGCTCGTAGGTGAGCGGCTCGTTATCCTTGACCACCAGGTCGCGGGAGTCCAGCCATACGGTTTTGTAGCCTTCGCTGGCGAGTTTGGCGGCGAGGATGGTGGTGGAGAAAAGCTCTCCAAAGGTGACTTTCTCTTCCTTCGGTGCCTGCCGCATCTCCTGGAAGAGGGCATCCAGTTTTTGCTGGAGCGCTTCCCGGTCGGCGCCGGTAAAAAGGCGTTTAACGATGCTTTGATGGCGGCGCTCCATATCGGCCCACCTTGCATCGTCCTCGCTGAGGAGGGAATCGGTGCAGCCGCTGATGGCGCTGCTTACGAGGATGACACAGCCTTTGGCTGCCTCGGCCTCCACGATATCCAGCACGCGGGACATGGCCGTTGCCGATGCAACCGACGATCCGCCGAATTTGAGAACTCTGTACATTACAACAACTCGCTGAATTCATGAACGCCCTGCAGTCCCTCCGTGAGAAGGGCGGCGGTGACGGCTCCCTGGGCAAAACCCTCGCGGGAGAAGGCTTCGTGCCGGAAGGTGAGTTTGTCACAGGCCGACTCAAGCGTGAGGGTATGGATGCCGGGCACCTCTCCTTCGCGGATGGAGGTGATTTCCGGCTTTGTGCCCAGTCCTCCTTCTACCAGGCTGGCGAGCGTCTTGGCCGTTCCGGAGGGAGTGTCCAGTTTGTGGATGTGGTGGATTTCTTCGATATCGGCCTTGTACCCTGCTCCCTTCAGGATGGCCGATGCGCGGCTCACGGCGGCAAACAGCGCGTTCACCCCCAGCGAAAAGTTGGAAGCGTGCACCATGGGTGTACCGGCGGTTTCGAAGGCGCGGGTGACATCGGCCCGGATATCATTCCAGCCCGTGGTGCCCACCACCGCCGCCTTGAAGTGCTGAGCGATGAAGGGATAATTGGCCCGGAAAGCGTCCGGCGTGGTAAAGTCGATGCACACGCACGCCTTCGCGAGGGCGGGATTTACGCTCTGCACGTCGTCGGTGGCCTGCACCAGTTCTATGCCCCTTTCCCGGAGCACTTTCTCCACCATGTGGCCCATTTTCCCGTAGCCACTGATTATTACCTGTATCATCGAAAATGCTTTAATTAACTGATTACCAATCTATTGAGTTTTTCTCTTTAGGCTGATCGGCCTAAAGAGAAAAAGTTAAATGCTTGTTACTGAGTGAGTTTGCGGAAGAGCGCGACATACTGCTGTACGGCGGTTTCCAGATCCCGGACCAGGATGTGTTCTTCGGGCCGATGGGCGACGCGGATGGTGCCGGGCCCGCAGATGATCTTGTGGCCGAAACCGGTGAGGTGCGGGGCGTCGCTGCCGAAGGCGACGGGGGCCGATGAGAACCCGGGCAGCGTCACGTAGTGCGCAGGAGTGTCCCCCGGGGCGCGCAGGGACGCTTCGGGGATGGCCGACATCCAGCGCTGCACCGCCTCATGCGAGACGAACGTTGTGCGGAAGTAGAGCCGGCAGGTGAGCTGGGCCGATAAGATATTCTGCGGATTGTCGCTATGGAGCAGGCCGATGTTGAAGGTAGTCTCTCCCAGCTCCGGGTCCTCGCCGAAGTCCTGCGCCTTGAGCTGGTTGTAGAACGCATTGAAAAGGTCCACGGCGCTCACGCCATACTGCGGATAGCCGGAGTGGAACGCCTTGCCGGTGAAGCAGAGGTCGTAGGAGAGGGTGCCTTTGGAGGCCGATACCATCTTGTTCTCCGTGGGCTCTCCCACAATGAGGAAGGGGGCCTTGAAGCCCGTCTTCGAAAACGCCTTGGCGCCCCAGGAACCGGTTTCTTCCCCGGAAACCAAAAGGAGGCCAAAGTCTGTGCGCCCTTCTGCTTCCAACTTCTTGCAGGCCGAGTACATGGCGAAGATCTGGCCCTTGGCGTCGCAGGAGCCGCGTCCCTTCACCACGCCCTCTTCAAAGGTGGGGGGAATGTAAGGCGGAACGGTGTCCATGTGGGAGCAAAAAACAACTTTGGGCGTGCCCCAGGACAGAAGGAGGTTGAGGGTGCCGTCTCCCACTTCGAACTGCTCCTTTCGGGGAGCCTGCAGCGTGTCATACAGCCACAGTGCCACTTCCCGCTCCTTGCCGGAAGTGGAATCGAAAGAGAGAAGGTCCCGGAAGAAACTGTAATCCATTATGCGACAATAAAGCCTTTTTCCAGCAGCACCTGGGCAATCTGCACGGCATTGGTGGCGGCGCCCTTGCGCAGGTTGTCGCTCACGCACCAGATGTTGAGGCCGTTCTCTACGGAGAAGTCGCGGCGGATGCGGCCCACGAACACCTCGTCCTTGCCCCAGGCGTTGAGCGGCATGGGATAGATGTTGTTTGCAGGGTCGTCCTGCAGCACGACGCCGGGCATGTCGGCCATCAGTTTACGGGCCTCGTCCAGGTCGAAGGGTTTGTAGAATTCCAGGTTCACGCTCTCGGAGTGGCCGCCCTTGACGGGTACTCGAACAGTGGTGGGGCACACGGCGATGGTGTCGTCCCGAAGAATCTTGCGGGTTTCGTTCACCATCTTCATCTCTTCCTTGGTGTAACCGTCGGGGAGGAAGCTGTCAATATGGGGAAGGATGTTGAGGTCGATGGGGTGGGGGAACTTGCTGCCGCTGCCGCCGGCACGCTCGGCCTCCAGCTGCTCAATGCCGCGCTGTCCGGCGCCGGTAACGCTCTGGTAAGTGCTCACCACAATTCGCTTGATGCCGTAGGCCTTGTGCAGGGGGGCCAGGGGCAGCACCATCTGGATGGTGGAACAGTTGGGGTTGGCGATGATGTGGTCTCCGGGGGTGAGGACATCGGCATTGATTTCCGGAACGACCAGCGGCACAGAAGGATCCATGCGCCAGAAGGAGGAGTTGTCTACCACGTAGCAACCCACGGCGGCGAATTTGGGTGCCAGCTCGCCGGAAGCGGCGCCGCCGGCGCTGAACAGCGCCAGGGCCGGTTTCTTCGCGATGGCCTCATCGGCACTCATCACGGTCCATTCCTTTCCCTGGAAGGTTACCTTTTTACCCCAGGAACGCTCGGATGCGACGGGCAACAGTTCGGTGACAGGAAAATTCCTTTCCTGGAGTACTTCTAACATTTTGGAGCCTACAAGACCTGTGGCTCCCACTACTGCAACTTTCATTTTATATTACCTTAATAAGTCTTCGAGATGAACACTGCCGGCGGTTTTTTCGTCGCGGTATTTGACGATGACGGGGCAGTATAGATGTACGCCGCTTTCGAGGGGTTTTCCGTCCCGCACGATGGGCTTGGAACCACTCACCACCACGGCACCGCGGGGAACGACCACGCGGCCGTCGGCGTTACGGGGTACGAAACTGCCCTTGGTGGCATCGAACAGCGGTGTAGAGGCGGTGATGACAACGCCCGAAGCAATGACGGCGCCTTCTTCCACAATGGTTCCCTCATAGATGCCGCAGTTGCCGCCCACAAATGCCCCGTCCTCGATAATGGTAGGAAGGGCACCCGCCGGCTCCAGCACGCCGCCAATCTGGGCGCAGGCCGACAGATGAATGTTTTTGCCGATTTGCGCGCAGGACCCCACGGTGACATGGCTGTCCACCATGGTACCTTCGCCTACATAGGCTCCTACGTTGATATAGGAAGGGGGCATGACAATGGCGCCTTTGGCTACGAAAGCACCGCGCCGGATGCTGGACCCGCCGGGGACGATGCGGACGCCGTCCTCTGCGCTGAACTTCCTCACAGGGTAAGTATCCTTGTCAAAGAAGTGAAACTGACCTTCACTCATGTCTGTGATGGCGCCCAGCCTGAAGCCGGCAAGAATTACTTCCTTCACGTGCTTGTTTACCTGCCATACGCCGTTTACCTTCTGGGCGACACGGAGCTCTCCCTTTTCCAGGGCTTCTATGACTTCGTTAAACGCTTGTATTGTAATTTCCATCAGAACAATTCTTTAAGGGTTTGCTTCAGGAGCTCCTCGGTGGCTTCGGTGGCGGGCACCAGCGGCAGACGCAGGCTGTTTTCCATAAGTCCCAGCTGGGCCATGGCAGCCTTGGCCGGGATAGGATTGGGCTCCACGAAGAGCGCCTTGAACAGGGGATTCAGGCGGTCGTCCATCTTTTTTGCCTCTTCGAACTTGCCCGCCTGCAGTGCATGTACAAAGTCTGCCATGGCACTGGGGAACACGTTGGAAGCTACGGAGATGACACCATCGGCCCCCTTCTGCATGAGCTCGAAGGTCTGGTCGTCGTTGCCGCTGAGCACCGAGAACCCCTCCGGACGGCCGTCCAGGATGGCCTGGATCTGGCCGATGTTGCCGGACGCTTCCTTGACACCTACGATGTTGGGGATGTCCCGTGCCAGGGCCAGGGTGGTTTCCGCCTCAATGTTGCAGCCCGTACGGCCGGGCACATTGTACAGGACGATGGGCTTGTCCGTGCTCTGGGCCAGCGCCTTGAAGTATTCGTAGATACCCCGCTGCGGCGGCTTGTTGTAGAACGGTGCCACAATCAGGTAGGCGTCGGCATCCTGCAGCAGGCGCATGTTGGCCAGCGTGCCGGTTACGCTGTTGGTACCCACACCGGCCACCACCGGTTTTCCGGCGGCATGTTGCAGGGCTACCTCCAGCACCTGGAGTTTTTCCGATTCCGTGAGCGTGGGCGTCTCGCCGGTGGTTCCCAGTGGCACCAGGAAATCCATGCCGGCCGTCACCTGCCAGTCCACTGTGGCGGCAAACGCCGTATAATCTACTTCGCCTCCCTTGAAGGGAGTAAGCAGGGCCGTGCCGCATCCTTTGAATATTTTTTCCATATCTTGCGTGTTTTGTAATCTACTATAAATCAATCATTTGCGCAAATTCTCCCCGTCATTTTTTTCCGGGAGAAAAGTTGTAAGTTGCTAGTTGTTAGTAAATTACAACTCACGCACCAATTCGGCCGGGCCGGTGAGGAACACGTCGGTGAAGTGTTCTCCGGCGGCCTTGAAACTTACCTCCAGCCAGTCGCCGCGGCGGCACTGGAGCCGGAAAGATTCTTCGCTGCACTCAGAATG
>DGHE01000086.1:12416-13252 GCA_002392525.1 Bacteroidales bacterium UBA3856
GCAGGGCCGATGCAAATGGCCATGCACATAAGCCGCGATGGCCGATGCCGTGAGGCCGGTTCCGCAGGCGAGGGTTTCGCCTTCCACACCCTTTTCGAAGGTGCGGACGTGCAGGCCGTCGGGCGCTGCCTCCACAAAATTGGCATTGGTGCCTTCGGGCTGGAAGGCATCGGCCCATCTGTATTCCGGCCCGTCCTTTTCCATGTCCAGGACTTCGACACTGGGCACGAATTTCACAAAGTGGCGGGTGCCCGTGTTGAGGAAGTAGCCATCCAGGACGGGCTTCACTCCGTCTACGTCAATCATCTTGAGCTTGACGGTCCACAGGCTGTCCTCTTTCTGGAGGATCTCAGCCGTATGCGGGCCGTCCGGTGCCAGAAAGTTCCATACTCCGTCCGGCGAGGCGGGCTTCAGGCCCAGGTAATCGGCAAAGGCCACGATGCATCGGCCACCATTGCCGCACATCATGCCGCCGCTGCCGTCGGGGTTGTAGAATTCCATGGCAAAGTCACAGCCGGGTGCCTGACCCAGGATCATGAGGCCGTCGGTGCGGTATTCCCGGCACAGTCTGGCGATGGTCTCCTTTTGGCGGAAATCGTCCACCCCTCCCTGGCGCCCGTCCAGCAAGACAAAGTCATTGCCTGCCCCGGTGAACTTGTATAGCGTGATGTGGATGTTATTCATTTTCAGTACTTTATGCATTTTCTCTCCTCTTTTTTCGAGGGGGAGAATTTTTATATCTATTTGGTTTCCAGTATATTGCACATCACGCTTGAGAGGAGCTTGATGCCCGGTTCCATCCTGGACTCGTCAATGAAGGAGAAATTGAGCCGCAT
>DGHE01000007.1 GCA_002392525.1 Bacteroidales bacterium UBA3856
GCCTACGGAGACTATGTGCTGCCGGACAATGTGCCTTCCAACGAGTTCCTCAACCTGGAGGGAGACAAGATTTCCACATCCCGCAACTGGGCCGTGTGGGTGCACGAATATGAGGAGCAGTTCCCCGGACAGGAGGATGTGCTGCGGTACGTGCTCACCGCCAACGCCCCCGAGACCAAGGACAACGACTTTACCTGGAAAGACTTCCAGGGGCGCAACAACAGCGAACTGGTGGCCATCTTCGGCAACTTCGTGAACCGCGCCGTGGTGCTCACCCAGAAGTACTTTGGCGGGAAGGTTCCCCAGAACCTGAAGCCCCAGGCCATTGACGCCGAAACCCTTGCTTCCGTGAAGCCCTGCCGCGAGGCCCTGGAGAAATACATCGAGACCTTCCACTTCCGCGAGGCCCTCAAGGAAGCCATGAATATCGCACGCATCGGCAACAAATACATTTCCGACATGGAGCCCTGGAAGGTGGCCAAGGAAGACATGGACCGTACGGCTTCCATCCTCTACACCTGCCTGCAGCTGTGCTCCGACTGCGCCATCGCCTTCGAGCCGTTCCTTCCCTTCAGCGCCGAGAAACTGCGCGGCATCCTGCGCGTGGGCATCGACGCCGGCTGGGACCACCGCGCCGGTGAAGGCACTCCTACCGTGAACTTCTACAAGGAGGGTGAGGGCAAGGCCGTGCACACCCGTCCGGCATCGGCCCCGATCCCGGCCGGAGACATCGTCCTTACCTGGGACATGCTGGGCTCCAGCGAACTGCTGCCTTCCGGCCACCAGCTGGGAGAAGCCGTGCTGCTGTTCCAGAAGATTGAGGACAGCGTAGTGGAAGCGCAGATGGCCCGCCTGGAGGCCATCAAGAAGGCCCGCGAAGAGGCCGAGGCCGCCAAAGCCGCTGCCGAGGCCGCCGCCAGGGTGGAGCCCCAGAAGCCGGAAGTCACCTTCGACGACTTCGGCGCCATGGACATCCGCACCGCCACGGTACTCGCCGCCGAGCGCGTTCCCAAGACGGACAAGCTCCTGAAGCTCACCATCGACACGGGCATTGATGAGCGCACCATTGTCTCCGGCATTGCCGAGTACTACAGCCCCGAAGACATGCTTGGAAAGCAGATCTGCATCCTCGCCAACCTGGCACCGCGCGTGATCCGCGGCATCGAGTCCCGCGGCATGATCCTCATGGCCAAGCAGGGTGACGGCAAGATGCGCTTCATTACGCCTGAGGAGGCGCTTACGAACGGCGCCCAGATTGGGTAACGCTCACATCGGCCGGCAGGTTCCGACACGCGGGTGACGGTTGCGGGCTGCGTCAGGCATCGGCCAAAATGCTAATTTACCAATAATCAACGACTTACAAAATCACCTTCTGCCCGAGGTTCTCATTTTGGAGGACTTCGGGCAGAAGGTTTTTTAATAATCGGCTCATATTCAATACATTACAAAACAACCCACGCCCGAAGTGGTGCCGAGCGGGGTTCTACAGCGTCCAAAACTATTTTCTTATACGACTGTATCTCCCACCATGCTGCAGCGGCCTGTTTGGAATTTCTTTCTTATACGCTATGGGAATATCGGACATAACTTTCTACCTTCAGGATAAAAAAGATGAATCCCAGAGCGTTTACAGACCCGTTCCACGGAGGTTGCGGCCGTTTTCAGTTTTCGATGAATCACCTGGAAAAGGCGCTCCTCTTCCGCAGTCCCGAAGATTATGTCTTTGGTGTCAATTCCATTGCTATCGGGAGTCATGTGTATGATGTGTCCGTCCTCTCTTATGCACTAATGGACACGCATTTTCATCTGCTTGTAAAGGGGTCATATGACCGCTGCGAAGCCCTCTGCCGCTGGTTTATCCGGCGGCTGAGAAGGATGCTCAGCCAGCGATACGGCGTCATCGGCCTCCTGGATGAAGATGCCTTTGATGTATCGGCCATCCTGGACGATGAAATGTTTCGGAACGAAGTCGCCTACATCGTACGCAATCCTTACAAGGCCCGCATGGCATCTCCGCTTTCCTACTCATGGAGTTCGGCCGATGTTTATTTCAATCCCCAGCGGGACCTGATACAGGGAACTCCGCTATCGGCCATGAAACAAGACATGATCAAAGCCGTTTTTCACACGCATGACCGTCTCCCGCCGGAGTGGGAACATGTCAACGGACGCATCCTGAACAGATGCTTCGTGGACTATGCTGCCGTGGAACAACTGTTTGGCAGCAGCGTAACCTACTTTGACCGCATCAGGAAGTATGACCTGGAGTCGGTAGTGCAGATGAATCATGGACTTGCAGAGAGTATCCGGTTCACAGACCAGGAGATGCAGGAAAAGATACTGTCACTGTGCCAAAACGAATACCATGTGGCATCCCACAACCAGCTCGATGCCAAGACCCTCCTCATCCTGGCCCGTGCACTGGCCCGCCGATTCTCCTGTCCCAAGACGCAGATTGGCCGCCTCCTGGGGCTTTCCGGAGACGTGCTGGACAGACTGCTGTAAGAGTCCGGGCAGAGGCTGTTTTGTAACAGAATAAAAATCAACATGTTATAAAAACACTTCTGCCCGAGGTTCTCCAAATTGCAGGGTTCAGGCAGAACACATATTCCTAGATAGCTGATTGATTGCCGATTAAAGCTTATGCCAATGCCCGGCACAAGCCGCAGAGGGGGCACTGCATTTTTTTTGCAATAGAAACGTAAAAAAGTAGTATCTTTGGCCTGCGAAAAACAGAACCTATGGTATTTCAATTAAGGGTGACCCTGACGGGCATCAAAGGATTCTACAGAGTATATAAAGTGAACGGCGCCACTACGCTGTACACGCTTCATAAGCAGATCCGGGCAGACCTTGAGTTTCCCCAGGACCAGCTCATCATGTTCAAGGCCCTGGACGTTACCGGTGCCGTTGTGGGCCGGTACGGTCTCTTTGACCTGGGCTGGGGCACCGCAGACCAGATGCCTCTGGAAAAGGTGGTGAAGGCCGGCGCCGACAGTTTCGTCTATTTCTACGACGTCACCAACAAAAAGAGCGTGAACATCACCGTGGAAGGTGAGGTGACCGACGTCAAGGTTAATCCGGACTTCCCGGTACTGGCCGAGTCCAAAGGTCCCAACCCCATCGAGTTCGAGAACGGATACGTAGCCTTCGAGGACCTGCCGGAGCGTCAGCGCCATCTGCCCGGAGAGGATGATGACGAAGACCTGGACGATGAAGACTTCTCTGACGAAGACGAGGAAGAGGAAGACGAGGACGGCAAGGAAATCTTTGACGAAAGCGAAGAATAGCCGCCGTGCCCCGAAGGCTGGAGATCATACTGGGACCTACCGCCGTCGGCAAAACCGGCTATGCCATTCGTCGCGCTCTGGAAGTAGGGTCTCCCGTCATCTCCTGCGATTCCCGGCAAATCTTTCAAGAACTTAAAATAGGTACTGCAGCCCCTTCCGACGAGGAAATGGCTGCAGTGCAGCATTATTTTATCCGTTCCATACCCATTACCCGTAACTACACGGCGGGCATCTACGAGGTGGAAGCCCTGGAGCTGGTGAACCGCCTGTTCTCAGAAGGCCATGAGACCCTTGTCATGTGCGGCGGCTCCATGATGTACATTGACGCCTTCTGCTACGGGCTGGACGACTTCCCCGAGGTTCCGGTTCAACTGCGGGAGCACCTCATGGAATGTCTGAGGGACGAGGGCGTGGAGGTGCTGGCCCAGCAGCTGAAGGAACTGGACCCCGTCTCCTACGAAGAGCTGGACCTCTCCAACGGCCAGCGCGTAATCCGGGCCCTGGAGGTGAGCCTGTACACAGGAAAACCTTTCTCCTCCTACAAGACGCGTTCGTTCAAGGAACGGGACTTCGAGATTGTGAAAGTGGGCCTGGAACGTCCCCGGGAAGAACTTTACGAGCGCATCAACGAGCGCGTACTGCGCATGATGGACGAGGGCCTGGAGGCCGAAGCCCGCAGCATGCTCCCCTACCGGGACCTGCCCGCCCTGCAAACGGTGGGCTACCGCGAAATGTTCGAATACTTTGACGGCAAGTATGACCTGGACACCACCGTGCAACACATCCAGGCCAGCACCCGCCACTACGCCAAACGCCAGCTCACCTGGTGGCGCCGTGACGCCTCCATCCTGTGGCAGCCGGCATAGATAGATAATATGATCAAACCCAAATTAAAAGAACTATGAGCAGAATGAGTTCCCTTGCCAAATCCTCCTGGATTGCCCTTACCGTAACCGCACTCGTCATTTTTGTCATGGCGTCCTGTTGCACCACCATCGACTCCGCCTCGGTGGGTATCAAATTCAAGAAATGGAGTTCCAATGCAGCCCTGAAAGGCGGTGTCGAAGGCACCTGCCGCGGCTGGGTATGGTACAACCCCATTACCGAGAGTATCTTCGAGTACCCTACGTACATCCAGCGTGTCACCTACGAGCCCTTCACCGTGAACCCCAAGGATGCCGCCATCTTCTCCATGACTCCCACCCTGGCCTATCAGATTGATGAGACCAAGGCCGTGGATATTTTCGTAAAATACCGCAAACCCGTTCGGGAGCTGGAAATGGGCTACATCAATACATGTATCTTCGAGGCCTACCGCACCTGCGCCAACAACTACACGTCCGACGAACTCATGGCCAACAGAGCCAAGTTCGAGAACGAGGTCCGCGCCCGTCTGGACGAATCCATGAACCGGGAAGGCTTCATCGTGCGCGAGTTCACGACCAAGATCGATCCTCCCGCATCCCTTACCGCCGCCATCAATGCCAAGAACGAAGCCGTCCAGAACGCCCTCAAGGCAGAAAATAAGGTAAAAGAAGCAGAAGCCGAAGCAAAGATCGCCATTGCCAAAGCCAAAGGCGAAGCCGAAGCCCAGAAGATCCAGGGTGACGGCGAAGCCTATTATAACCGCGTAGTGGCCGCCTCGCTCAATTCTCTCCTGGTGCAGCAGTATGCCATTGAAAAGTGGGACGGCAAGCTGCCCACCTACAACGGCTCCAGCGCTCTTCCGTTTATCAATCTGAGCAAATAATCTTTTTGCAGCAGCTTTCGAACCTCGGGCAGGGAAGTAAATCGCAAGTCATTGCCTGGCACAAGCCGCAGCAGGAAGGAGCGACGCGAAGCGCGGCAGAGGAAGCAGGCCGATGGAAAAAAGGCAGACCGGTAGCGCAGCAAACTGCGTTATTTCCGGAAAAAACACTAAATTTGTAGACAGTGAATGCATTCGACGCATACCAGTCCATCGGGGCTCCTTCCCAGGGTCTTTTCAAGGACAACGGGTCGCGCTTCAACGCCTTCGCCTTTCCGGTAGAGACGGAAGAGGAGGCGAAGGAGCATGTGGCGGCCCTGAAGAAGGAATACCACGACGCCCGGCACCACTGCTTTGCCTACCGGCTGGGTTACAAGGGAGACGTATGGCGCGCGGCCGATGACGGTGAGCCCTCGGGCAGCGCCGGCCGTCCCATCCTGGGGCAGATAGACTCCATGGGCCTGAGCGACATCCTGGTGGTGGTGGTCCGCTACTTCGGCGGCATCAAACTGGGCATACCAGGACTCATCCGCGCATACAAAACATCCACGGCCGATGCACTCCGGCAGGCTGCCGTCGTTCCCAAGATAGCCGGCAAGAACTGGAGTGTGGAATTCGAATACCTCTCCATGAACGACGTCATGAAGGTACTCAAGGAAATGGACCTTGCCCCACGCGCACAGGATTTTGGAGAGAAATGCTCGCTTATTGTAAGAGTCCGCCTCTCAGAAGAAGAAAATTTTAAGAAAAAACTGGATAGTTTTGCAAATTTAAAAGAAATATAATACATTTAGCTTAAAATCTTAAACCATTTCGATCATGTCCAAAAAAGTTCATGTTTTCAATGCCGGTCCCTGCCTGCTCCCCCAGGTAGCCATCGATAACGCCATTGCAGCCCTGAAGGACTTCAGCGGCACCGGCATCTCCGTTCTTTCCATCTCCCACCGTACCAAGGAGTGGGACGCCGTCATGGACGAATGCCGTGCCCTGTGGAAGGAGCTCCTCAACATCCCGGACACCCACGAGGTTGTATTCCTGGGCGGCGGCGCCTCCCTGCAGTTCCTCTATGTGGCCATGAACTATCTGGAGAAGAAAGCTGCCTACCTGGATACCGGCGTATGGGCCCACAAGGCTCTCGTGGAGGCCCAGGGCATCGGCGAGGCCTACGCCATCGCCTGCTCCAAGGACAAGAACTACAGCTACATTCCCAAGGGCTTTGAGATTCCCGCAGACCTCGATTACCTGCACATCACCACCAACAATACCATCTATGGTACGGAGATCAAGGAGGACATGGACTGCCCCTGCCCCCTCATCGCCGACATGTCCTCCGACATCATGTCCCGTCCCGTTGACGTGAGCAAGTACGCCCTCATCTACGGCGGCGCCCAGAAGAACGTGGGCCCTGCCGGCGTCATCTTCGCCATCATCCGCAAGGACGCACTGGGAAAGGTTACCCGCCACATTCCCACCATGCTGAGCTACCAGACCCACATTGACAAGCTCTCCATGTTCAACACGCCTCCCGTGTTCAACATCTTCGTCATGAACGAAACCCTCAAGTGGATCAAGAGCATGGGCGGCGTAGAGGCCATCCAGAAGATCAACCAGAAAAAAGCCGAACTTCTCTATGGCGAGATTGACCGCAACTCCCTGTTCGTGGGCACCGCCGCCAAGGAAGACCGTTCCCTGATGAACGTGTGCTTTGTGATGGCTCCCGGCAAGGAAGACCTGCAGGACGAGTTCCTGGCCTATGCCAAAGAACAGGGCATGGTGGGCATCAAGGGCCACCGTTCCGTGGGCGGCTTCCGCGCCTCCCTGTACAACGCCTGCACCGTAGAAGATGTCCAGGCCCTCGTAGACTGCATGCAAGAATTCGAAAAGCTCAAGAAATAATGAAAGTTTTACTCGCCACCCAGAAGCCCTTCGCCGCCAAGGCCGTCGAAGGCATCGTGAACATCCTTACCGAAGGCGGTCACGAAGTAGTGAAGCTTGAAAAATATGCCGATCAGCCAGACCTCGTAAAGGCCGTGGCCGACGTAGAAGCCATGATCATCCGCTCCGACAAAGTGACGGAGGAAGTCATGGCCGCTGCCCCGAAGCTCAAGATTGTGGTACGCGCTGGTGCCGGCTACGACAACGTAGACCTTGCAGCGGCATCGGCCCGCGGCATCGTGGTCATGAACACCCCCGGCCAGAACTCC
>DGHE01000025.1 GCA_002392525.1 Bacteroidales bacterium UBA3856
GGCAACGAGCCCAGCCACCACATTATCTATCTGTACTCCATGCTGGGAGAACCTGCCAAAGCGGCTGCCCGTCTCCGTCAGGTGTATGACGAGCTCTACTTCAATGACGTAGAAGGCCTTTCCGGCAACGAGGATGTGGGCCAGATGAGCGGCTGGTATGTACTTTCCGCCATGGGCTTCTACCAGGTGGAACCTGCCAGCACGCGGTTCTGGTTCGGCCTTCCCATCTTCCCCGAGATGAAGGTGAAAGTGGCCGGTGGCGAGTTCGTCATCAAGGCGCATGGACCGCTGGACGGTTATATCGCTTCCGTGAAGCTCAACGGCAAGCCTTACGACAAGCCTTACATCGAATACTCCGACATTGTCTCCGGCGGCGTGCTGGAGTTTGTGCTGGAGCGTGATGCGTAAGTCGCAGATTTATAACATCTTACCAAAATTGTCCCTGGTAGAACTGACGGGGATAATTTTTGTATCTTATTGAGAGATAGTTATTTGCGCATCACGCCTATTTGCTGACCAACCCCACGGAAGTGTCTTTGTTCTGGCACTTGGAGAGGATGGTCTGGGCGAGGTTGCGGTAGATGCCATCTTCCGGGATGCCTTCCTGCCGGACCACCTCCAGGGCCTCGTCAAACAGTGCTGCCTCACGGAGGAACTCGGCGTAGATGAGCTTGCTCTCTACAGAGAAGATGCCGATGAGTTCCCGGACCACTCCGCGAAACTCCTCCAGCTCTTCCTCTGAGGGCTTGTGGTCTTCCTGGACAGATCCTCTCTGGTATTCATCGTTATAGGCCCAGATGTATTCAAGGAACAGGTTAATCCTGTCCTTTTTCCCGGCCCCGGAGCGGAGCGCCGCAAGGGCCAGTCTCATGTCGGGGTACTCCAGTTCACCCCTTTCGGATGAGTAGTCGTCTCCATCCCGGTGCCTGGCCCTCTCATAGAAGAAGTATCCGCCGCAGGCAGGACACTTCTGGACCCAGGAAACATGGGGGAGCATAGGGTAGAAGGTCTTGAGGTCCCACCACTGTTTCCCTCCGAAGGTGTTGCCGCTCTCAAGGGTGAGAAGGCTTTTCTCGGCTTTGCAGTGGGGGCATTTGACAATAAGGGCGAGTCCTGGTAACATATTTTAAGCTTTTTTTACCCTCTTTGCCGACGAAATAGCCCCGACAGGGCATACAAGCCGGCAGAGATGGCATCCAACACACTTTGGGCCGATGAACCGGGGCCTCCGGTTTTCCGGGTCAAAGACAAGGGCCTGGTGGCCGCCGTCCTGGCAGGAGATGGTGCATCGGCCACAGCCGATACACTTGGACGTGTCAAACTTGGGATAGACAATGCTGCTGCGGTCCAGATCGGAGGGAAGGCGGAAGAAAGGCCGAAGTTCTCCGACAAGGTCTGTCAGATGCCGGACGCCCCTTTCTGCCATATAGGTCTTAAGACCCGAAATCAGGTCCTCTATGATACGGTAACCGTATTGCATGACGGCCGTGCACACTTGAACATTGCGGCAGCCGATCCGGATGTACTCCAAGGCGTCATGCCAGGTCTCAATGCCCCCCACGCCACTGTACTCGATGTTTTTCATCATGGGGTTCTGGACCATGGAGAGGATATGCCGCAGTGCGATCGGTTTCACGGCCCTGCCGGAATAACCGGATCCGGTTTGGTAGCCGCTCACCTCAGATCCATCTCCCATGGTAATGCTTTTAATGGTGTTGATGGCCGATATGGCATCGGCCCCGGCAAAATAAGCACCCATGGCAGGGCCGGAGATGTGGGCGATATTGGGCGTCATCTTGGTGATGACCGGAATGGAGACACTGCGTTTTACGTAGGCGGTAAAGAAGGTGACCAGCTCAGGGTCCTGGCCTACGTCTGAACCCATTCCCGCCTCACGCATCTGGGGGCAGGAAAAGTTCAGCTCCACGGCATCGCAGCCGGCATCCTCGGCCATTTTGGCAAGTTCTGTCCAGTCCTCTTCCTTCTGCCCCATGATGGAGGCGATGATAATCTTGGAAGGGTAATCCCGTTTCAGGCGCCGGAGGATGTCGAAGTCCATCTCCACGGTATTCTCGCTCAGCTGCTCCATATTGCGGAAGCCATAGAAATCTCCCTTCTTTCCGCCACCGTATACGGCGTCAAAGCGGGGAGATACTTCCTTGATTTCCTGCAGGCAGATGGTCTTGTAGAACACGCCGCCCCATCCGGCTTCCAGTGCACGCGCAACCATCTCGTAGTTCGTACATACGGCAGACGAAGCCAGGAAGAAGGGATTCTCGCAGCGGATGCCGCAAAAATCAATCTCCAGGCTGGGGAGCGGCTTCTCGGGCGCATCCGGCAGCTCTTTTACCATCTCCCGGATGCGAATGGGAAAGTCATAGTGGATGCAGGCTTTCTCTGCTGCTTCCAGCTCCTCTTCTGTGCAGTCTTTCACCCATTTGCGGGCGTTGGCCACATTGTCAAACCGAATGGAACGGATGGCTTTGGCAGGGTCTCCACCCTTGCAGGCTTTGGTGCAGGGCGCATCTGCGCAGAGCAGACAGCGTGAGGCTTCTTCAAGTATATGCATAAACTTTTATTTATCCAATGCCCAAAGATAAGGTTTATTTTTAAATATGTCTAGGGATGAGCCGATGTTGCAAAAAAAAGGTGGCCTCAAATATGAGGTCACCTTTTGGGAGATATCGCTGGAATAATTAGTCAGCGGTGGGGAAGTCGCACAGATTGCCAGTCCATTCGCTGAGGGCGTTATTCACGTCATCGGCGTGGTTCTCTTCGGAGAGGA
>DGHE01000143.1:0-8905 GCA_002392525.1 Bacteroidales bacterium UBA3856
TCCGCCATCCGCGCATCATTTTTGGGATTGCAAATATACGCACTTTTTTTGAATCTCCAAACTTTTCTTTCCGATTTTCGTCAAATCACGATCGGGAGCGGAATGACGTTACTCCACAGGTCTGTTTCAAGCCTGATTTCGCTGATAGACAGGTTCACTTCCAGGTGGATATCCTTTAGATTAGGGGCCTCCCAGTCATAGGCCGATGCCACGAGATACTCCCCCAGCGGGAAACTGCGGATGACGCCGTCGGCCATGGCAATATCCAGCCACAAGGGATCTTCGGGGCGCTGCCTGAGCAGTCGGCAGCAGTAGTTTCCGTCCAGCCGGCAATGGAAATCTCCGGGAAGCGGGGCCCCGCGCCAGGGGTCCAGGCCCGCGGAGGAGCCCCTGACCTCGGCCCAGTAGGGAGTCCCCCATTTGCCGGGTCCCACCATCTCCAACTGCAGCACGGCAAACTGGCGCGTCAGCTGCACGGTCAGGGTCCCGCTTTCTCCGGAACAATCGGCCATTCCCCCAAACGTATAGAGCGGCGGGCAGGGAAACCCGTAAGGAACCCGAACCATTCCATCTTCTCCCGGCCCCAGCCCGGTAAAGACCTCCACACGCGCCTCGGAGCCTCTTTCCACCCACACCGTAAGGGTAGTGTCACAAGTAGCTTCTCCCACAGAAACGCCATTCACATACAGCCAGGCCGGATACTCCGGCAAACTGCGCATTACAACGGACAGCGTACAGGGACAGTCCCGGCGGTTTTCCTTCACGGCCATACAGGACATCAGCGAAAAGAGACTAACCAGAATAGAGACCAGGGACTTCCCTGCACACTCCGCTTTCATCATTTTCCGTAGTATTGAAATGCTTTCTCGATGGCCCTCTCCTGCATGGGATTCTGGCTCACCAGCTCATCCTTGAGGTCGTCCAAGCTGGTTACCTCGCTCTTAAGGCAGCGGTAAATCTGCCCGCGGGACATACCCCGCTCATACAGATAAGTAAAGATGTCGGGCTGGAACCAGAACCGGTTCCCGAAGGAGGAGATGGTTCCGCCATAGCGTTCCTTATAGAGGGATTCCTGCATAAAATAGCCCCACATCTCCCCTATCTCGCAGTAATTGGCGCCATCCTTGAAGCCGCTTCCGTAGGCCGTTCCTCCCTCCAGAATAAAGGACTTCACCACATATTTTATATAAGGGTCCCAAAACCCGTTCCCAGCCTTCACATAGTGGCTGGCGTGTGCCAACTCATGCACCACCGCCTTGTATATGGCGGCATAGTCCATTTCTTTTGTGCCGATGGTAATATCCGGCAGGAACACCTCGATGAGTTTGAGCCACAGCCCCAGATAGTCGCTCAGGACAGAGCCGTCCAAATAGGCTCCGTGGTGCAGCATGCTGGCGCTGGAAGACTTGAGACCGTTGAAAATCCAGATGCGGAGGTCGGCCGGGGGCGGTGCCACATCCAGGTCTTCCCGGGTGCAGCGCGAGTAGTAGTCGTAGGCGGCGTTATTGACCACGCTGCGGCGGAAAAGCGCGCCGTCATCGGCCTTCACATGATAGTCCATTCCCTCCGGGGACCCTTTCCCCAGGGTACTCACAGAAGCCGGAATAATAATCAGGTTAAAGCCAATGTTGAAGCCCTTCTCGTTCTTGAATACAATGCGGTAGCGCGGACGTCCGGAGAAAGACTTGCCCATTTTGTAGTAGCCGTCGCGGTCTGTATAGGTGGTGGCAATTTTCACAAAGATGTTACAGGCCACCATGACCCCGGCAACGCCAAAGGGCTTGCCCCCGCTAAACTGCGGGTCTTCGATGGTAATGCGCCCCTGCGGCGTTGCCGAGCCTCCTTTGGTAACCGACGGCTCCCACAGGGCCTCGTTTCCCGTAAGCCGGTACGCCTCCTGCTCCACCAGGGCCCAGTCCACACCGGCATCGGCCTTCGCCTCCGGCTGATGCTCGGAGAGGAAGCACTCGTCCAGGATTTCGCACTCCACCTCCTCCGGAAAGGCGAAATCCTTAGGCACCACGGCATACTGCCAGGTAATGGCGTCCTCCCCTACGGCGGGATCCTGATAATAATCTCCCTCCCGGGCAATACGGTAGTCCATGGGGTGATCCATGAGATAAAGTCCTTTATCCCTCAGGAGCTGAAGCTGTGCGTCGTCCCTCGGAAGGAAACGGACATAGTAGTCGGTAGCCGACAACTCGATGCGCCCGGCCTTGGTGGGATACACCTTGGTAAGGGCCTCCTGCATGTTGGCCACCGTGTAAGGATCTTCCAGCTTTTCTCCCAGCTGGATCATGTCGTGGTACACTTCTTCGCCGGGAAGGCGGGAAGACAGATCCTCCGGCCCGTCCATTTCCTGACAGGCCACAAGGATGAGAAGAGGGATTGCAAACAGTTTTCTCATAAGGCACTATTATTATTCCCTGCAAAGCTGAGAAAACTTATCCGTTTCACATGAATATGAAACGTTTAACTGCAAAATCGGCCTCTCGGTGCTATGAGAGGCCGATTTTTTGACGCGGCGAAACGGATAAATGCAGCAAAATCATTTTCAAAAGACGCAAAATCGGCCTCCCAGACACCCAGGAGGCCGATTATCCGTTTCAACTTTTGAGGTAAAAAAGTGCTAGAAATGCGTGACGGTGTTCTGCATCACTGCCGAAAGCAATTTGTTGGCCAGCGAGGAAACGCCAAAACGGAAGAGGTCCTTGTTGAGCCATTCCTTGCCCAGGACCGTCTTTACAATGGCCCAGTAGCATACGGCGTCCATGGCCGAGGAAACGCCGCCGGCGGGCTTGAAGCCCACTTTCTTACCGGTTGCCTCATAGAACTTCTTGATGCACTCACACATGATGTAAGCAGCCCGGGGAGTAGCATTCACCTTTACCTTGCCTGTAGAAGTCTTGATAAAGTCTGCGCCGTTTTCCATGGCCAGGAAAGAAGCATCGGCAATGGCCTGGGAAGACGGCAGGAGGCCGGTCTCCAGAATAACCTTGAGGATAACGCGGCGCCCCAGCTTGGCGGCGACGCGGTCGATGCACTCGCGGGAAGCTTTGATCTCGGCTCCGGCGGTATCGTAATCTCCCTCCAGGAAGCTGTTGAGAGCCAATACGATGTCAATTTCGTCTGCGCCGTTCTGGACAGCCAGCTCAATTTCTTTGAGCTTTACTTCCAGGAAACTCTGGGACGCCGGGAAGCAACCGGCCACGCAGGTTACATGCAAGTCTTTGGTGGAACGGGTGGCCGCCACCACAGACGCAAAGTTGGGATATACGCAGCAGGATGCCGGCAGCGGGAAGCCCGGGAAAGCAGTGGGAATGGCGTTTACCTTCTCCACCATGGTCTTCACGGAAGACGGCGTGTCACTGCCGGAGAGTGTGGTCTGATCCATAAGGCCAAAACAGGCCTTGTATACATCTTCGGAGGCAAGGCTCTCCAAATTGGCTGCAATCTGTTCCAAATTATGGGCCATCTGCTCTTCATTGGGAGTGTATCCGTATTTGATGGAAGTATTCATAGCGTTATCCTTTAATTTGTATTTTAAATCCTTCATTCAAAAGAGGTTGCACCATCGAGCGCATTTCCTCTACCGTATATTTCCTAAGGCCGGAGAGCGGGGTTTCGCGGTCTATGGTATACACCATAATCTCCCGGGGCTTTACTTTCCTTACTATGTTCATCCAGCCCTCTACCCAATCTTCCGTAGCCCAGGAAGAGCCCCGGAGAAACATGGTCTGAAGCACAAAACGGCCCTTGAACCGAAGCAAGTTCTCCACGACATCCTGCACATGGTACGTTCCCACGGGCCTGTTTACGAGTGCAGCCTGCGCGTCGGTGGGGGCATCCAGCTTGAGGATGGCATTGTCCACTTTCTTCAGGGCCTCAAAAACGCCGGGCTCACCGCAACGGGTAGCGTTGGACAGCACACTCACCAGGGCACGGGGATAAAACTTGTCCCGGAGTGCCAGGGTATCTTCAATGATCTGAGGGAACGCCGGATTGAGCGTAGGTTCTCCGTCTCCGGAGAAGGTAATGGAATCGATGGGCGTTCCGGCGGCTGCGCAGGCGGCAAGCTTGGTTTCAAGGGCCAAGTGAACATCCCGGGCCGATGGAAGCGTGGTGTCTCCCAGACCGTCCTTGTTCCAGCCGCACTCGCAGTACACGCAGTCAAAGTTACAAATTTTTCCTTTCTGCGGCAAAAGGTTAATGCCCAGGGAACTGCCCAGCCGACGGCTGAAGATGGGGCCGAATACGGTGTCTTCCCTTAGCATACGCGCACAGATTTATGATTAACGATTCTTACCACGCCGGGCTTTTTACCGGGTTCCAGCGTGCCCATAACGTCTTCTTTTCCCAGGAAACGCGCGCCGTTAAGGCAAGCCCAGGTGAGCAGTTCCTGCATGGGAACGTCAAACGCTTTCTGGAGACACTCCAGCTCTGCGAGCATATTGAGGTCATCGTTGGAAGACAGGGAATCGGTTCCCACACAGATGGGAATGCCGCTTTCCCGCATCACCGGAATGGGCGGCAGGGTATTATGGATGAACAGGTTGGAGAGCGGGCAGACAGCCAGGAAAGGCTGGGCCAGCACCTTGCGGGCGGCAGCGGCACCTTCGGGCGTAAGGCAACATTCGTGCACCAGCAGGACATGCCCGCCGATAGGCTGAGCCAGGCCGATGGCCTTCAGGCGCTCCAGGAAGTACTCCAGCGAACTGGTACCCGTCACGGGCGGCGTGGGAATGCCGTTCGCAACGCGGTTATCCCACATGGGGCCGCTTCCCTTTTTCATCATTTCCTCCTCTTCCTCCGATTCTTCGCTATGGAAAGAGACAAAACCATCTTCGAGACCGGCAGCCGATGATGCGCTAATCAGCTGGGGACTGGTCGTATAGCAGGAGTGCGGGGTGGGAGCTGCGTCAAGACCCAGGTCATGCGCTTTCTTCTGCAGCTCACGGGCACTCACCATCACGGCGCCACATTCCTCAGGGACGGCCCCGAAAACTTCCAGGAAACTGCGGGTATACATGGGATGCCCTGCCTTGACGGCAAAGGAATCGTCGCAATTGGAGATATCGGCCATCGCCTGCACGCCCTGCGCCCACATGCTGTCCATGGCTGCCTTCAGGGCCGACACTTTGTCTTCCGGGGAAGAGGTGTCCCGAAGGGCATTGATCTGGTCAATGAAACCGGCCATGCCGGTGCCCTTGCGGAAAAGTCCTTTCATGTAGGAGAGCTCTACATGGCAGTGGGCGTTCACGAAGCCCGGGCACAGGATGCCTTCATCCACGCTCTCCTCAGGCAGGCACACGCCCGTGCGGACAATGGTGCCGTCCTCCTCCACTTCCACAAAGGCGTGGCGGAGCGGCTCCCCGCTCAGGGTATATACATATTCTGCAGTGAATCTTTTCATAAGGTATCCCGGTAAAACCAGACGGAATCTGCATCAAAACGTACGTGGAGCGTGTCCACGGGGCGTGTGCGGGGACGGGGCAGCCGGGTGGTGTCCACCTTCTGGCGGTAAATGTCCATCAGGCGGCGTCTCCAGTTCTCGAGCTCCACTTCCTTTTCCACCACCTTAATCTCGCTTTCCAGCCTGTCGGCCACTTTCCCCATAATCTTCTCCATGCGGGCGGGATCCTGCAGGTAGTATTCTACGCTGTACAGGTAGTCATCCGTATTGTATCCGTAGGACTCGAAGATGCCTTCATAAACGAGGGACGTGTCGGCTTGGCGGCGAAGGGTGCCGTCGCTCTTGATTTGCTGGTCCTGAATGAAGATGTCGGCCATGATGCGCTCCATGTCGCTTCTCGGAATCTTGCGGGGGCCGCAGGAGGCAGCCACCGCAAGTACCAGGACTATATGGAGCCACTTGCGCATTAGCGGAGGATGGCTCCCAGTTCGTTCTTCAGGGACTCCAGCACGCGGTTCATGGTGTTCTCCACGTCCGCGTCCGTGAGCGTACGCTCCACGTCCTGCAGCACGAAGTTGAGGGCGTACTGTTTCTTGCCCAGGAGGATCTTCTCTCCACGGTAAACGTCGAAGAGGTTTATGCTCTTGATGAGTTTCTTGCCGGCGCGGAGGGCGCACTTGCGGACATCGGCATAGGAAACTTTCTCGTCCAGCAGGATGGCAAGGTCTCTGCGAACCTCGGGGAACTTGGGAAGTTCCTTGAAGGAGAACTTGTCACGCTTGATGAGGGAGAAGAGTACTTCCCAGTTGATCTCCGCGGCAAACACAGGCTGCTTCACGCCCATGCGCTTGCACAGGACGGGATTCATGGTGCCCAGGGTTGCGAGGAGCACGGGCTCCTTGCCGGGGAGGCTGTAGGTGATGCCTTCGCTGAAGAGATCTGCGGGTGCGCTGCCCAGGATGAGGGTATTTACGTCAATGCGATAACGGGCCATGAGGGCCTCCACGTAGCCCTTGAGCTGGAAGAAGCTGGACTTGGCGGCGGGGGTACGCCACACTTTGTCGGGGGTTCCGCTCAGGAACAGGGAGAAGCAGCGGTGCTCCTCGTAGCCTTCCAGGGTTTCTCCGGACTTGCCGGGGAGGCGGCGGTACACGGAGCCGTACTCAAAGAACCGGAGGGAAGTTGCCTGCCGGTTGAGGTTGTAGGCCACGACCTCCAGGCCGCTCAGAAGCAGGGTCTGGCGCATGACGTTGAGGTCGCTGGAAAGCGGGTTCACGATGTGCACGCAGGCCTCCACCGGGTAGGTTTCCAGCTGGGTATAATAGTCTTCCTTGGTGAGTGAATTGTTCATGGTTTCCACAAAGCCGTTGGCGGCCAGCCAGTTGGAGATGGCGTTGCGGGTGGCTTCGGGGTCCGGCTGCTGGGAAGGATTCACGCTCATGCGCAGGTTCTGCGGCAGCTCAATGTTGTTGTAGCCGTACACGCGCAGGATTTCCTCCACCACGTCGCACTCGCGGGTCACGTCCACCATGTAGGTAGGGGCGGCCACGAGGGCGCCTTCGGCTGTCTTTTCAATGAACTGGTAATTGAGGGCCTCGAGGATTTTCTCGATGGTCTTTACTCCGATTTCCTTGCCGATGAAGTGCTGGATGCGCTTGTAGTCCAGCTGGATGCGGGCGCGGCCGATTTTCTCCGGATACACCTCGCGCACCTTGCCGATGACCTTGCCGCCGGCTGTCTCCAGGATAAGGAGGGCGGCACGCTTGGCGGCGTAGAGGGCGGCCTCGGGGTCTGCTCCGCGCTCGAAGCGGAAACTGGCGTCGGTGGAGAGCGTCTGGCTTTTGGCGGTCTTGCGGATGCTCACGGGGTCGAAGTAAGCACCCTCGATGAAGACATCTACGGTGCTGTCGGTTACGCCGGAATCCTCACCGCCGAACACACCGGCGATGCACATGGGGCCTTCGGCATCGGCAATCACCATATCGCAGGCGGCGAGCTTGCGCTCCATGCCGTCGAGGGTCTTGATAACCTCGCCTTCTGCGGCACGGCGCACGATGACCTTCCCGCCCTTAATCTTGGCGGCGTCGAAGGTGTGAAGGGGCTGGCCGGTCTCGAAGAGCACGAAGTTGGAGATGTCCACCACGTTGTTGATGGGCTTGAGGCCGATGGAAAGGAGGCGCTCCTGCAGCCACTCGGGGCTGGGGGCCACCTTCACGCCCTTCACGGTAATGCCGCAGTAGCGGGGAGCTCCCTTGGAATCCAGGACCTCCACGGGCATGGACTCGCCTTCACCTTCCCGGAAAGCGTCCACGGAGGGCAGGGTGAGTTCGCAGGGGATGTCGCGGCTCTTGAGGTAGCCATAAAGGTCACGGGCAACGCCAATGTGGGAAGCCGCGTCAATGCGGTTGGCGGTAATCTCATATTCGATGACGGCCTCGTCCTTCAGCTGCAGGTATTCCTTGGCAGGCGTGCCGATGACGGCATCCTCGGGGAGGACCATGATGCCCTCGTGGCTGGCGCCGATGCCAAGTTCGTCCTCGGCGCAGATCATGCCGAAGCTCTCAACGCCGCGAATCTTGGATTTCTTGATCTTGAAGTCTCCGGGCAGAACCGTGCCGATACGGGCAAAGAGGACCTTCTGGCCAGCGGCCACGTTGGGAGCACCGCAGACCACTGTCACGGGCTGCTCCGGGGAGCCGTCGTTCACGGTGGTGATGTGCAGGTGATCGCTGTCGGGATGGGGCTCGCAGGTGAGGACCTGCGCCACCACAACGCCTTTGAGGCCACCGGGAATGACTTCCTGCATTTCCACGGAGTCCACTTCAATACCGATGGAAGTCATGGCCTCCGCCACCTGCTCGGGGCTGAGGTCACACTTCAAGTAGTCCTTAAGCCAATTGTAACTTAACTTCATTGTATGTCTTCGAGTTTAAATAAATCTTCTACAAATTCCTTTTTGTCAAAGACCTTGAGGTCTTCTACGCCTTCGCCAATTCCCAGGAATTTGATGGGAAACTTGAACTGGTCCACGATGCCTACGACCACGCCGCCCTTGGCGCTGCCGTCCAGTTTGGTAACGGCGAGGGCCGTGACGTCCGTGGCGCGGGAGAATTCCTTTGCCTGGATGAAAGCGTTCTGGCCGGTGGAGCCGTCCAGTACCAGGAGAACCTCGTGGGGGCCGTCCGGAACTACGCGCTTAACGACATTGCGGATTTTGGTGAGCTCGTTCATGAGGTCCACACGGTTGTGGAGACGGCCGGCGGTGTCGATGAGGACGACATCGGCCCCCTTGGCAACAGCGCTCCTCACGGTGTCGAAGGCGACGGCGGCGGGGTCTGCGCCCATGGGTTGCTTTACGATATCGGCCCCGGTACGCTCTGCCCAGATGGTGAGCTGGTCCACCGCGGCGGCGCGGAAGGTATCGGCCGCTCCCACCACCACTTTCTTACCCTGCTTTGCGAGCATGGCGGCCAGCTTGCCGATGGTGGTGGT
>DGHE01000143.1:8956-11192 GCA_002392525.1 Bacteroidales bacterium UBA3856
GTGGTGGTCTTGCCCACGCCGTTGACGCCGACAACCAGCATCACGTAGGGTTTCTTCGTGAAATCAAAGGGAACGACGGGCGCATCGTCGCCCATGAGGCCCGCAATTTCGTCGCGGATGATGGCGGTAAGCTCCTCCATGTCCACGTACTTGTCCTTTTCCACGCGGTCCTCGATGTTCTCGATGACCTTAAGGGTGGTGTCTACGCCCATGTCGGAAGAAAGGAGAGCTTCTTCCAGCGCATCCAGCACGCTGTCGTCTACGCGGGACTTGCCGGTGATGGCCCGTCCCAGCTTCTGGAAGAAGTTCAAATTGGTTTTCTTAACGCCTTTGTCGAATATTCCCATAGACTGCAAAGTTACTAATTTTGCCATCATTATACAATAAAAAAACCACCCCAAAATAGATTGGGATGGTTTAGAACTGCGCTCGAAGAGCGCCCGGCCGGAGGCCGCGGGGGATAATAGGGGGCAGAGCCCCCTCAAATCGATGGATTCTTCGCTATTTCTTAGCGAAGAATTCTTTTTCCTTGCCTTCTTCAACGAGCTGCTCCACGAAAACGTAGGCGCCGGTCTTGGGGCTCTTTTCCATACGGATAACCTTCACCATGTGCTTGGCACCAGCCTTAGCATCGAAGGTTGCAACTGCTTTCTTTGCCATAGTTCAAATACTTTATTTAATCTCACGGTGGAGGGTTACTTTCTTGAGGTACGGGTTGTACTTCATGCGCTCAAGACGGTCGGGGGTGTTCTTCTTGTTCTTGGTGGTGATGTAACGGGACATACCGGGAACACCGCTGGCCTTCTGTTCCGTGCACTCCAGGATGACCTGCACCCTGTTACCTTTAGCTTTCTTTGCCATAATTCTTTAGGTTTAAAGGGTTAAACAAGGCTGACGTATCCTTTCTCCTGGGCGGCCTTGAGAGTAGCGTCGAGACCATTTTTCTCGATGATACGCATACCCTTGGTGGTCACTTTCAGGGTGACGAAACGCTGTTCGGCCTCAGACCAGAACTTCTTGGTCTTGAGGTTGAGGGAGAAGTCGCGCTTGGTGCGCAGCTTGGAATGGGCAACGTTATTGCCGATCATTCTCTTCCTACCGGTTATCTGACAAACCTTAGACATAATATTTTACTTTTTTAATTGTTACTTTTTTGGGGTGGTTACAGGATCTTGAGGAACCGTTTCCACCGGATGCTTCCCGGGAAACTCCTGTTGGAGTCTGTTGAAAGCCAGATGATGGAGGGTTTTCCGACAATGTGGTCTTCCGGAACGAATCCCCAGTAGCGGGAATCGAGGGAGTTATGCCGGTTGTCACCCATCATGAAGTAGTAATCTTGCTTGAACGTGTACGTATTGGCCGGTTGCCCGTTAATGAGGATTTCCTCATTGCGAAGCTCGAGGGTATTGTGCTCGTAGTCCCGGATGATGCGCTCGTAAAGCGGCAGGTTGTCCGGAGTAAGGTCTACGGTGACACCCTTTTCAGGGATCCAGAGCGGGCCAAAGTAGTCGCAGGTCCAGCGGGTTTTCCCGGTGAAGGGGAAAATGCCGGTGTCCTGGCCCGTGGAGGGGAACTGCTCCAGGTTGAGCGTTACATCCACCACACTGGGAAGCGCTACCACCTTTTCGATCATTTCTTCCGTGAGCGGCATCATGGGATAGCCGGGGAGACGGGAGTCGAAATAGAGTTCGGAAAGGTTGAGGCCCAGCTGCTCCAGCTTGAGCTGGTTGATGCGGGAACCGGTTGTAATTACCTGATAAGTGAGCTGACGTCCGGGATAGTCGGGTTCCTTTTCTCCGTTCACCCATACGAGTCCTCCCTTCACTACCAGCGTGTCACCGGCTACGGCGACGCAGCGCTTGACGTAGTGGTCCTTTTTGTCGGCGGGACGGACAATGACGGGGCCGAACTGGGCGATGGTCTTTTCCCGGCCATAGGTGCGGACCCAGGCGTAGTAGTCGTCGGCGGGACGACGGGTAAGGACCGTATCGCCGTTGGGGAATCCGAAGACCACGATGTCTCCCCTTTGAACCTTGCCGAAACCCTTCAGACGACGGTACTTGTTCTGGATGAGCGTGGAATACGACTCATGGCCGAAAGCACGGTTGTGCGTGAAAGGGATGGTGAGGGGCGTCTGGGGGACGCGCGGTCCGTAGGCCAGCTTGGATACGAAGAGATGGTCTCCCGTATACAGGGTGCTCTCCATGGACGAGGAAGGAATCTTGAAGGCCTGGAA